>JAAUVF010000171.1 GCA_012030815.1 Nanobdellota archaeon
CTTTTCTGGAGTTTGTTTATTTCTTGTTTGATTTTTTCAACATTTATGATCCAAATTTTGATCATTTTGTCCTCATTTTCAATCTCTTTATCTGAACCGTTTTCTTTGAGTTGCTCCTTTTGGGTAATGTGAGATTGAAGCATATTTTCTGCCTGCTCTAGTTTCTTTTGTTGGTATTCTAGAACCTTTTTTTGCAAATAGTTCAATATTTTTTCTAAATTGTAATGAAGTCTTAAGGGTTTATGGGAGTTTAGATTTGATAAATATTTTTAATAGATTACATTCTATTTTTATTTTGTATTCTAAATCCATAGAATGATTGATTCTTTAATATAATACTCGAAGTATGAACAACTCGTGAGTTCCAAACAATCAAAAAATATTCTAGTTGCTGGAATAATTATTGCAGCAGTAGCAGGATTGATTGTAGGATTATCTGTTGGTAGCATGGATGATGAAAAAACAGAATTGCCAACCCAAACAAAATCCACCGAACTTAAAAACTTACAATTGCAGTAATGCCAAACGAAGATCCTAAAAAGTTTGAAATGCAAGGAAAAGCATTAGAAGAATATTTTTCAAATAAACTTGGAGTAGAAACCAAATTTTTCTATCCTATTGATGCAACTACTACTGTTGAATCCCTTGTTACTGGTTCAACTCAGATAGCATTTATGAGTGCAAGACCCGCACAGCTTGCTTATGAAAGAAGTGATAACAACGCTATGTTGTTCATGGCAGAAGTTCGTCCATTCAGTGATGTCAGTGGTGATCGACTAGATACTTTCTATTATAGTGAATTTTGGGTAAAAAAAGATAGTGGAATCAATACCCTTGAAGATGCAAAAGATAAGAATGTAGCATTTTCAGGACCTACATCTACTAGCGGTTATCTTTTCCCAATGGCTACACTTGTAGACAAGGGTCTGATAAAAGCAGGCGATGATCCAAAAACTTACTTTAGTAATGTATTGTTTAGTGGTGGTTACCAACAATCCCTAACCGCTCTGGTATCTGGTCAAGTAGATATAGCTGCAGGTGGAGACCATGCAAAGTTTACATTCTTAACTCCAGAAGAACAGGATCAAATTAAAGTAATTCAGAAACAAGGACCTGTTCCAACACACGGGATTACTTATAGAACAGATCTTGTAGGTCCGGAATTAATTAGCAAATTTGAAAAAGCTGTAATTGATATGAAAACAGAACGTCCAGACTTACTAGAGTCTGCATTGTTTGGTGCAACTAACTTCATCCCAATTAATCATCATGCACATTTGGATTCACTAGGTGTAGCTTTGGCCCAAACAAAAATTCCACATCTTTAGTAAATCAATTTAAAGGCATGATTTGAATCTTTTATGATGCAAGTGGCTTCAACTATTCCTAAAATTTCAACAAAAACAATAATCCAAATGAATAATGTATGGACATCATATGATGACAAAATTTTGTCTTAAAGGAAATTACTTTATCAATTGACAGAGGAGTAAATTATGCTATAGTTGGGCAGTCTGGTTCTGGTAAATCAACATTATTGAAATTGATTAATGGAATGATGAATCCTAGTAGGGGGATTGTTAGGGTGGATTATCAAACACCAAATGTTACAAATAAAAAATTTAAAAAAATGATGGCAAAAATAGGTTATATCCCTCAAACTCTTGGATTGGTAAAAAATCTGACTGTTTTAGAAAATACTTTGATGGGATCTTTACCTCGAATCAGCACAATAAATTCTATTTTTAATATTTTTCCTGAAGATGAAATTAGTGAAGCTCAAAGAATTTTAAAAACGGTAGGACTAGAAAATAAATCTGAACGTAAAGCATACCAGTTAAGCGGTGGGGAAAAACGTAGAGTTGCGATTGCAAGAGCGTTAATGCAAAAGCCTGATATTTTATTGGCTGATGAAATTGTTTCAGAACTCGATCGTACTACTGCACATGAAATTATGGATTTAATTGCTGATGCTCAACGGCGTATCAATTTAACTGCCATAATGGTACATCATGACGTAAACCTTGCATTGGAATATGCTAATCGTGTTGCTGTGATAAAAGATGGTTCCAAAATTTTAGAAATCGGTGTTGATGGTGATCAAATTATTGATTTTCAAACAGGAAATATGACGCAGCAAGAAATTTTGGAGATGTATGATGAATCCTAAAAATAATTTAATAATTGGTATAATTGTGGCAGTTGTTATTGCTGCTTCTATTAACATTGATGCAAACCCTGCTGATTTTGTTCATGGATTTCCAAAACTAGTAAAAATTGCAGAAGAGATGACTCAGGTGGATCCTAAATTATTTGAAATTGCATTTTCTGCTATGTTTGAGACTATTCAGATGGCATTTATCGGAACCATAATCGGTGTTGCCATTGCATTACCGCTAAGTCTTCTTGCCGCACGTAATCTTAATAGTAGATGGATTTACGTTCCGCTTCGTGCATTGTTAGCTGCAATCCGAACTTTTCCGTCAATACTTTGGGCAATTTTATTTGTCATCATAGTTGGATTGGGGCCATTTGCTGGCATTTTAGCTATCATTATGTATACAATCGGATTTGTGGCAAAACTACAATATGAAACAATAGAAGCAATTGACTCTGATCCGGTAGATGCAATTAGTTCAATTGGAGTTTCAAAATTGCAATTAATCCGTTTTGTTGTAATTCCAGAATCTGCATCTCATTTACTAAGTCAAATATTGTACATGTTTGATTACAATGTAAGACAAACTAGTATTCTTGGTTTAGTAGGTGCAGGTGGTATAGGTTACTACATAATAAATTATATTCAATTTTTGAATATGGAAAGCTACTGTCTTCATGCTAGTTGTTCTTGTAGTGGTATTAGTTATTGATTTGATTAGTGTTAAAATCCGAAGATAAATTCATTATCAAATCTCAACGTGGTATGGCAATTAAAACAAAAAATTAGCAATCCATAGTAAAGAAAATATCGGATAATCATATACTGATATGAATGTGGAATGAATTTTACATCTGAGATTTTAGTATATTGGCAACAATGTTGAAAAATCTATCTTTAGTAGACAACAGTAATTTAATAACTATAGTGTGATGTTCTTTTCCTGTTATCTCTGAGATTTATTGATGATCGGTGATCTATAAACCT
>JAAUVF010000172.1 GCA_012030815.1 Nanobdellota archaeon
ATTAAGCCAAATCTACTAATCAAACCATATGTTGGCTTGTAACCAACTGTTGAACAAAAACTTGCCGGATTACGAACTGAACCTCCAGTATCTGAACCCAAAGATGCCACACATTCAAAAGCACTTACAGAGACTGCACTTCCCCCTGATGACCCTCCTGGAACATATTCTATATTCCAAGGATTTCTACTTGGACCAAATGCACTGAATTCTGTTGTAAGACCCATTGCAAATTCATCCATGTTTACTTTTCCGATAAATATTGCATCTTGTTGTTTTAATTTTTTAATTACTGTGGCGTCATATGGTGCAATAAAATCTTCAAGCATTTTTGAGGCACATGTAGTTTTGCTGTCTTTAATACATAAATTATCTTTAATTGATATTGGCATTCCAAAACAATTGCCTACCTTTTCATCTGATTTAATTTTTTTATCAATTTCTTTTGCTTGCTCAACTGCAAATTCATTTACAGACAAGAACGCATGAAGTTTATCATCCACATTTTTAATTTGTTCCAAAGTTTTTGAAATAAACTCTTCTGCAGAAATGTTTCCATTTTTTACTTCTTGGATATAATCAAGAGCTGAGATTTTTAGATTCATGAAGACATCTTTGGTGCACGTATGTATTTTCCCTTGTATTTTTTTAATTTGTCAATTAGTTTATCATCAAATGGAATAAATTCATCTTCTCGTAAATTTGAAATCGGGATTTCTTGCATTGATATTTCTTCGGTTTCTGCGCCCGCAGAATCTAAAATCCCAAAATACTCAATCATACTGTGGACTTTTTCAACATATTCTTTATGATCATCAATGTCTATTTTCATTAATTTTGAAACATGTTCTATTTCTTCTTCTGTAACCATTCAATACACCTACGGTGTTAATCTATCCACATCTCTTGGATAAAATGTTACATCTCGAATATTTTCTGTACCTGTAAGGGCCATAATTAACCGCTCAAGACCTATACCACAACCAGCATGAGGAGGTACGCCATAATCAAATGCCCCTAAGTGATATTCAAATGCATCAGTATTCATTCCTTTATTTTTCATTCTCTCTGCAAGCTCATTCCTTTTTTCAATTCTTGTACTACCTGATGATAATTCTAAATCCCCAAACATTAAATCAAATGATTCAGAAACTTTTGGGTTGGATTTACTATCCTTGACATAAAATGGCTTTGGTGCAAGTGGCCAATCTTTAATAAAATAAAATCCTTCAAGACCAATCTTTTTTAAATTGGATGGATATAGATCATCACCCCATTCTGTTTTTGCTCCTGCTTTTTGCATCTTATCTACTAATTCATCATAGGAATATCTTGGGATGGAGTCCGGAATACTAGGAGTGACAAATTCTACATCTGAATTCTTTTTAACATAATCATTAACCGTTTGAATTGCAATTTTTATTATTTCTTCAATCCTATTCATCACGTCATTGTAATCGACAAACGCTTCTTCTAAATCAATTGATATTGCTTCTGCAAGATGTCTATTGGTTCTAGATGGTTCTGCTCTAAAAATTGGTGCAATTTCAAAAACTTTTTCAAAACTCATTGTTAACTGTTCTTTATACAATTGCGGACTTTGAGCTAAGAATGCCTCCTTATTGTAATAAAATATTGGAAATAGTGCAGCACCACCTTCTGTTGCTGTTGCAATCATTTTAGGAGTGTTAATTTCTATGAATTTTTGATTTGTAAAATAGTCTCTAATTGATTCTAAAACTAAACTTCTAGTTTTGAAAATATGCTGTAATGTATTTCGTCTAAGATCAATTGGTCTTACTTCCAATCTAGTGTCTATGTTTTTGACCGTTTTTGCAGTTGGCTCAAAGGGGGGAATTTTTTCAACATTTGAGAATACACGTAATTCTGTAGGAATTATTTCAAATCCACTTGGTGCCTTTTCTGAAGAAATAACATTTCCAACAATGGCTACTGATGAATGGGATTTTAGTGAAGATATTGTTTCTCTTATTTCATCAGAACAATCTCCTTTTTTAGCCACAACTGACATGTCACCATTTTTATCACGAATAGTTGCAAACTAATATTTCCGTGGCCTCTAATTGTCAAGACCCACCCCATTATGGTCACTTGTTGACCGTTCATCGATGAATTAATTTCATCAGAATAATGAGATCTACGCAAATTTCCTAATTCAGTGTTTATCATAATTTACATTATTGCATATTTGATGGTGTAATTAATTTTTACACCAAAAAACCAATAATTTTCATAATGCTTATAGCCGGCAGGAATTTCACATCAAAATAAGATGAATATTCTAATAGGATTGGTAATTGCAATCTTTATTGTTGCCGCAGTTTATGTTGGTTATCATGCAATGCAAAATCATACGGAGGCAGAGGGGCATGATATTGAATTAGAATTTCAAAACAAAAATACAAGAATTATCCAAGCATTTCAAAATACTATATTATTCAAAGTAATTATTTGAATAGTTCAATAAGATTTACATTAAATTACCATATTTTTTGATAATTATATGCCATCCCTTACTAAAAAGAAAAAATGGTAGCAATAATATCTAATGGCATTGCCGTTTTTCACTTTTACAAGAAAGAGATAATCTCCCCAAAAACACAACCATGTATGATTTTATTTTAAAAGTAGTTCCAGAAGACATCAAGGGGGAATTAAGTATAGAATTAATTGATCAAGTGTTTCAATATGTGACATCCGCACATAGTTCATAAAGTACAATTAATTAGAATAATACATCACATTGACGGCAATAGCGACTTTAGGATCTCATTGTGCCTTACAAGTTCTAAAAGGTGCTAAAGATGAATCTCTAAAAACAATTTTAGTTTGTGAGAAAAAACGAGAAAAACTATATCGTAGATTTCCATTTATTGATGAATTGGTTTTGGTGGATAATTTTGTTGATGTGTTAGAACCAAAAAATCAATCCATTTTAGAACAAAATGATGCCATTTTAATTCCACATGGAACATTAATTGCTCAACTGAGTTCTGAACAAATAGAATCAATCAAGACTCCAATATTTGGAAACAAATGGATATTGCGCTGGGAATCAGATCGAACCATGAAAGAAAAACTTATGCGGGAAGCAAAACTTCCAGTTCCAAAACCCG
>JAAUVF010000173.1 GCA_012030815.1 Nanobdellota archaeon
TCAATTCTTTACCACCTTTTACCATCTCTACGATAAGAACTCCTTTTATCTCTGCATTTTTATTATATTTTTGGCATTTGCAATAATTGTCTTGAATGCTTCTTTAATTTCAGATTCATTTGTAAGATTTACTTTAACACCACCAGCATCTGATTTGTGAATAATTTGTGGTGATGCAATTTTCATCACTACAGGATAACCTATTTGCTTTGCAATCTTTATTGCCTCTGCTTCTGTTTTTGCAAGTGCACTTTTGGCAATGGCAATCCATATGCTTTAAGAACTTCTTGTCCTTCTTCTTCTAAAAGATTTGGACGTTTCTCTTTTTTGACTTTATCAAAAATTTTCTTTGCTTTTAATCTATCAACTTTAAATTTAGGAATTTTACCTTCTGGTGTTTTAATCCAATTTGTAAATTTGAGCATTGCAGCTAATGTTCTAATTGCTCCTTCTGCATATGTATAATATGGAACATCACCTGCAGCTAGAATTTCTCTATTAGTAATTCCTTCATCTAATCCCATCAAGCTTGCAAGCATTGTCTTTTTGTGTTTTTTTGACATTGTAACAATTACTTCTGCTAATTTATCATAGTTCAGAGTTCCAGATGGAGTACACATTGAAATTACAGAACCAACATTAGGATGTGTTAAAACACGATCCAATACATTATTGAATCTATTAAAATCAGCATCACCTACAATATCTACAGGGTTACGTGAACTTCCCCAAGGAGGTATTACAGCATTAATCTTTGGACGAATGCTTTCGATGTTTGCCATTTTAATTCCAAGTCTAGAACATGCATCAGTTGAAATAATTGCAGGTCCACCGGCATTTGAGACAATTACAAGTTCACCTTTTGAAGGAAGTGGTTGTTTTGAAAATGCTGTAGCATAATCAAATAATTCTTCCATAGTATCAACACGTATAGCGCCTGATTGTTTTAGTAATGCATCATAAATTTCATCAGAACCCATTAAAGCCCCAGTATGAGACATTGCAGCCTTTGCACCTTCAGGACTACGACCAGATTTGAGAACAAGAACTGGTTTTTTGAGTTTTTTAGTAATGTTTTTACAAACTTTAAGAAATTCCTGGCCATCTCCCATGTCCTCAAGATACATTACAATAACTTTGGTTTGATTGTGATTAGCTAACATCTTTAGAATATCAACTTCGCTCATTGCAGCTTTGTTTCCCATACTGATTACAGCAGAAAATCCAATTCCTTGCGCACTAGCATCTTCAACTAGTGCTGCACAGATTGCACCGCTTTGAGATACAAGTGCAATTTTACCAGATTTTGGTGTAACTTTAAGGAAAGTGGAATTCATCATAGTCTTTGGATCAAGATTCATGACGCCAAGACAGTTTGGTCCAATGATCTGTATTTTGTATTTTTTAGCAATATCTTTTAGTTTTTGTTCTCTTTTTGCACCTTCCTCATCTACTTCTTTAAAACCTGCAGTGATGATAATTACACCCTTAACTTTTTTCTTACCACATTCTTCTAATACATCGGCAACCAAAAGATTATTGATCACAATTACTGCAAGATCAACTGGTTTTGGAATGTCTATAACACTCTTGTAAGCAGTTTTATAAAATACGGTTGGCCTTGTAGGACTAACTGGATAAACAATACCTTTGAAACCATTCATAATATTTGATGTGATAGTAGCTCCGACACTACCTCGTTTATCAGATGCACCAATAATTGCTATTGATTTTGGTGAGAGAAAAACAGATTCAGCCACGTTAATTTGGACTAAAGATTTTGTGTAATAAAGTTATTCATGAGAATTTCTGATCTCATTTTTAGCTACCTAGCATCTTTCCAGCAAGATTTTCTTTTCGAGGAATCCACATAAGTGTGATCTTAGAAAATTTTCCGATCAGAATCCATGCCTCACGTGCAAGTTCACGTAATTTCTCGTTATTTATTGCAAATTCATGATTTAATTGAGATATAGTATTTTTTGAATCACTAAAAATTGTTATTTCTTCAGTAGAATCTTTAAAAAAATTCAAAGCTGCAATAATTGCCATATATTCAGCCTGATTGTTTGTTATTTCTGGTTTTTTTTCATAAAAAGAATCACCAGTTTCTTTTACAAATAACCAAATCCTCCATTAGGACCACCTGAACCGTCAACATAAACATTAATTCCCATCTTTGTATAACCTCGTCATTTTTACACTCAGATTAATTACTATCATGTAGATTATTGTAGATATAACTTGTGATACTATAGAAGCTAGATACGCATCATAGTTTATCGTTAGGAAATAATATTGCAAGAACCATCTCACTATGGTGTAGATAACTTCACCTATTCCAAGCGATGTTATAATTTTTATTAAATCATGTTTTAATTTTTCTTTATCAGTTTTACCGGACGTAAGTAAGTATTTTTTTCTATTATCTAAATAATACAAACTACCAAATGTAGAAAAATAAACTACATAATCAACAATCAACGTATAACTAGTATTAAGATAAGCTTCTTGTTCAGATAACATCTGAGCAATTATGGCAGATATTGTAATTGATGCTGCAAAGGCGATAAGAATATTTTTGTTAAGTGAAAAATATTTACTATATTTTTTTAACATATGATTGATAGTTTTTTTGCTACAATTAAACTAAGACTAGTCCAAAGTAATTTTTAAGAAAATAAGTAAGCCAACAAGCTCAGCAATACCTACGCCTAGCATGTAAGGAAATATTTCATGTGAAAAAATTTCATCCATTGAAAAGTATGCAAATGCTCCAATAACATTATGAAGGAACAGCATACCTGCAACTACAATCATTCCTATTGGGAGTTGAGCTTTTGTCTTTGCATATATTTTTCCAAAAATTCCCATTAAAACTAAAAGTACAATCATGTTAGCAATTGAAACAATAGATAATACTAAAGAATTAGATTCCATTTATAGAGAAACATCTCCTGTTCTTTTATTTACTTTTATCCTAGTTTTCCTTCAATTTCTTCAATGTGTCTCCATATTTGCTTCTAGAAATGTAGATATAAAATACATAATACTATATTTTTCTCCAACTTTTGTAATCATATTATTTTTTCAAGGACTTTAATGTGATGCTGAATAGCCTTATAATCAAAATTC
>JAAUVF010000174.1 GCA_012030815.1 Nanobdellota archaeon
AGTGTAGAATGAGCTAAAAGAGAATATGTCCCGGTTTGATTAATTGGAACATAAAGTACAGTAGAATTATTATTTTTATTTTTTACTGGGAAAAATCCACCGCCTTGACTAAAAACAGAATTACCTAACCAATCAAGTGATGGCCAACCAAGAAAATGCCCAAATACGCCTGAGGGCATATTAGTTTGAACTATTCTTCCTTTAGGATCCACAACAAATACAGACAAGTTTGTGTCATCTTCTTTCCAAGATAGTTCTATTGCTGCAGAATTTATTGACTCATCGTTAACATCAAAATAATATTGTCTCCAATCACCTGCCATGTATCTATTTGTCATGTCAAATGCTCCTTTGATGTAACCACTACCAAAAAGAACATCATCACTTTGTTTTCCATTAATTAAAATTAATGAATCCTTTTGATCAACTTCTTTTTTTACAACAAATGATACTGGCGCATTAACAGTGTGATTTGCTCCTTCAAATGCTATGTATCCTTGGTAGTTTCCAGTTTGAAGATCATTTGACGGAATTAAGGAGATATTTAATTTGGCAATATCATTTGCAGGAACAGTAATTGTTTCAAACGCTGGCCAAATAATTGGCCATTTATCTTTTTTATAATAACTAGCAGATAACGTGTATTCCATTGAAGTTGAATTTTGTTTTATATCACCAAGATAGTAAGAATATCTAGTTGGAGTTGGGTATACACCAACCAAAGGAGTTCCTTTGAATTTTTCATTTGGTTCAGAAATTCGAAGCTCTTGAACTGTTCCCCATGATCCAGCTCTACTAACCATCAATAATTCATTGCTAGATATGTTGGTATCATTGTTTTTATCAATCCAATCATAAAGATATAATGAAGAAATTTTCATATCATTGCATATAGAGTATCAGTTTTATTCATAAAATTATCAAATGGAAATTAAGATTTAATATCATCAATGATGATTCAAGTGGGATTAAATTATCATCATAAAACTCGTTTAATTCTTTAGGATTTTTATATCAGATAATTTAATATAATTTGGAATAAATGCATCAGATTTGTTTAGTATAGGATCTTTTTGTTGTACTGTAGTTGTTCCATCAAATTGAGTATTTTTGATTAATGATATAATTTCAGGTTTGATAGATATTTGAATAGGATCATCGGTTGGATTTTCAATTGTAAAAGTTGTTTTACTATGCTCGCCAGGGAGTAAATGACCTGCAAACCAACTTGTCATAGGCATGGTTTTTGTTGGAAACTCAAATTTCTCAAATCCAATAGATGTAGAATTGATGGATTCAAGTGCAGGTTTTAAAATTTCTTTGATATTATTGTATGATGCATCATTATAAACAATAAAAATTCCATCATCCCCATTTACAAAACTTAATGCAGTGCTTACATCTACCAATCCAGATCCTTGAGTAAATGGATCGTTATGAAGATCTTTTGCAGTGGACATTAAAATATTTTTGATGGTAAAGGAATCATATTCTTTGGATTGTTTACCTAGTCCTTCCATGAGAATTGCAGCACTTCCAGAAACTAGTGGTGCTGCCATACTAGTGCCTCCAAATAATAAAAATGATTCATCCTTTGAATCTTTTTTAGTTTTAATAACATTAGAAGGAGTAAAACCATGTGCACCAATACTCATCAAGTCAGGTTTTGGATCACCAATAATTCCAGGACCTCTACTTGAAAAATCTATAACATCATTAAAGTGAGATGTACCGTTACCAAATCTAGGTTGATCCTTAAACGGTCCATATCCAACAAATACATTGTTTGTAGTTGCTCCCACTGCAATTCCAAATGGAGATGAGTTTGGCATTCCAATTGTTCCATATCCATGTCCAGAATTTCCTGCACTAGAAACAATAGTTATTCCAGGATAATTATCATCAAGTGAATGAGGAGTACTAAGAATACTCAGTATGACAGATAGAACATCCATTCCAGGAGCAGAATTAAATGATGGAAAATTTGAAATTCCCCAGCTATTTGAAATGATATCTACTCTTGGTGTTCCTGTAAACTTCCAGTTATGTTCTTGGCTTTCAAAACCAGATAACCACAACCATGCATAAACAGTGTCACCCACCCACAATGATTTTACTGGAACAATTTTTGCACCAGGTGCAACTCCAGTAATTGTAAATTTACTAGTATCATTGTAAATATCATATGCTTGTTCACCTTTGGATACAATGGAGGAAGCACTGGATGTTCCATGACCCATAAAATCAGTCATAACTCCAAAAAACATTCCTTTGACTATCAAATGCAGGCAACAAAGTTCCATTAATTGCATTTAGTGTTTTGTCAATATCTGCTGTTTTATTTTGAATCACACCATAAACATCTAGTACTTGAGCACCAACCGTTCCTGCACTATAATCTGATTTACCATCACCATTAGAATCATAAACCAGAAATTCTTTTCCACTTCCCAAGACAATTGGTTTTTCATCAGTAAAATCAAAATCATATTTTGGTTTTTCGCCAGATTTTAAATCAAATCTAGTATAGTCTTCCCAAGAAGTACTCATATCTGGAATTATAGTATCATAAACTCCTGAAATGTTTGAATCTACTACAAGGATAGGTACTACTTGTATTCTAGCTAATGGACCTTCCAAACCACCCTGATACATTACACCAAAGTGATAGATGCCACTTTTTGATTTAATGTAATTTCGATTATCATTACCAATTTTGATATCAGTGTCTAATGTTCCTTCAAAGATAGGAGAGTTTCCAGATTGTGGGAAAAAAGAATTGTAAATTTGAATTTTTGTTCCTTTACCATTTGAGAGATATTTAAAAAAATACCATCTTTGGTTTGGTATACAGATGAGGTAAATTCTTCGGGAATTGGTTTTGTATTATTTCTAATAATTCCATCTTTGTCAATGAATGCCAAAAAAGTAGAATTTGTAAGAATTATTCCCTGTCCATCTGCATCAAACATTATGGGATGATTGTTTTTGTCTCTAGCTAAAGAACTTTGAATATCAGGATTTGAAAAGTCAACTCCGGTATCGACTATTCCAATTTTAATGCCATTTCCAGTAACATTGTATTTTGATTGAGTTACAGCAGAACCAGTTATTTGCCCAATTCTTGATGCAT
>JAAUVF010000175.1 GCA_012030815.1 Nanobdellota archaeon
CTATTTTTGCGATGATTATTCGTTCTGTCTTTGCATATTCATCTTTGTTGTCTTTGCGAAAATGTGTTACTAGTAATTCAAATGTGTTATTTGATAAACAACCAATCACTGGCCCTCCAATCCCGTCTCCCATTGAGTTATGATCTTTTTTGCAATATAATTACTTGATGGCTATGCTTAATGTAAATTCTGGAACAAGATTTTTTTGTTTTGCCATCTCAAACAGTTTTCTAATCGACTCTTCTCCACTATCACCCATATTTACAGTGACATTATTTACATACATTTTTACAAATTTTTCAATTAACTCTCTTGGCTTTCCTCTACTGTATTGCATTGCATAATCTAATGCTGCATCAAGATCATTTAATCCGTATTCAATTGATTCTTGTAAAAATTTATCAAATTTATGAATGACATCCATTCCCAAACTTGTCTTCATTACATTAATTCCTAATGGAACAGGCAATCCTTTAGTTTCTTTATCCCACCATTCACCTACATCTAGGATTTTGATATTTCCTTCTTGCTTGTATGATAGCTGTGTTTCATGAATTACTAATCCTGCATCTACCTTTCCATTTCTTACTGCTTCAGGAATATCGCTAAAATTCATCTCAACATAATCAAACTTGCCAATCATTAGCTGCAACAGTAAAAATGCCGATGTCATTTTGCCTGGTATTGCAATTTTACATTTTTTAATTTCATCTAGAGTCATCGTTTTTTGCTGTAACTATTGGACCATATCCTATCCCAAAACTTCCCCCGCTTCTCAAAACTGTATATCCTGGAATGTATGCACATGCATGAACAGAAACTGCAGTAACATCAAGCTCTGGATTTGTAGCTTTTCGGTTTAATTTTTCAATATCTTCAATCACATGCTTTACTGTAAAATCTGGTGATGCGACTTTGCCTGTAAACATCCCATAAAACATGAATGCATCGTCTGAATCAGGAGTGTGCCCTACAGAAATTTCCACATTTTATTCCTTTAGAGTCGTTATAAAAATCAAAACTAGATCGTTTTTCTAATATGTGGCAATTGTTTTGTGATTTTCATGAAAACAATTCAAGCATATGAAAAAGATGTTTTCAACCAAACTGCATTTTTAGATATATTTTGCCCACAAAAACCTCTCTCCAAAATACAGCAAAAAATGTTGTATTTTCTGGCACCGGTGATTCATTTGTATCTGCAATGCTCGCTGAGGTGTTTTCACACTATGTGGCAAAAGCATTTGATCCACTTGATTTGCTAAAAAATAAAACTATCGTACAAAATAAAACCACTTATTTTGTCTCAGTATCTGGCAATACAATTTCTAACATAAAAGCCGCAAAACTATCAAAAAATCTATTGCCATTACATCAAAACCTCAAAGTAGACTGGCAAAATCATGTAATAATTCTATAATCATGAAATCTCAAACATCTGATGTATTTACTGGAGGTAGTATTACATTTTTAGAAAGTGCCTTGACATGCATCTCTTTGGTAACTCCAGTAGTAATTTCAAAAAATTCTCAAATATTCAAAAAAGCATTACTTGATGCAAAAAATCAAAACTTGGAAAGAGAATTTTTGTTTTAGGTTCAATGTATACATATCCCATAACAATGTACTGTGCTGCTAAATTTTATGAACTACTTGGATATGATGTTCATTTTCAGAGAATAGAGCAGTTTTCACACATGGAGTTATTTTCTATAAAAAAAGGTGATACAGTACTAATTTTTGAAGAAAAAAATTCTCATAACAAGCAACTAGTAAAAAATTTGAAAAGTGTTGGATTAAACGTTATTCATCCTACTTTTGAATCAAAAAACAAGATTTCTCAATTTCTTTACTATGTGTATTTGTCTCAATTATTCCTCTTTTTGAGGCATAAAAAACGAGGAAAAAAGACTGCCATTTTATTTTATCAAAAAAATTTCGTAACGTCAGTAATCAAATGATCTACTGATCTATTTTGCTCATAAGATTTAATAGCTGAATAATTGGGTTTGCGAATATGGCAAAATTCAAGTCAACGACTGAAGTTTTGAGAATCATCAAAAATAAAGATCAGATTCGTAACTTTAGTGTAATTGCTCAACGTTGATCATGGAAAGACAACCATGAGTGATAGCTTGTTGGCAGCTTCTGGAATTATTGCCCCATCTGCAGCTGGAAAAGCATTGGCAATGGACTTTGATAAAGAAGAACAAGCAAGAGGAATTACAATTTACCAAGCA
Organism: Nanobdellota archaeon; assembly: GCA_012030815.1. Next base: position 2,241 of record JAAUVF010000175.1, read on the forward strand.
AACGTAACATTACACTTTACCCAAAAAGAAAAAGAATACGTCATTAACATGATTGATACGCCCGGACACGTAGACTTTAGTGGAAGGGTAATTCGTAGTCTTAGAGCAATTGATGGGGCAACTGTTGTTTGTGATGCAGTTGAGGGAATTATGACCCAGACAGAAACTGTAACTAGAATGGCTCTTGAAGAAAGAGTAAGACCTGTTTTGTTTATCAATAAAGTAGATAGATTAATCAAAGAACTTCGTTTAACTCCAGAAAAAATGCAAGAGACACTTGCAGGTGTTGTGTCCAGCTTTAACCAACTAGTTGATACCTATGCAGAACCGGAATACAAAGACAAATGGAAAGTATCTATTCAAGATGCAAGCGTTACATTTGGCTCTGCCAAAGACAAGTGGGCATTTAATGTAGATATTATGAAAGAAAAAGGAATTACATTCAAAGATGTTATTGATGCTTATAAAAATGAAAAAGTAGAAGACTTGGTGGCAAGAGCTCCTTTGGCTGATGCAGTGCTTGGAATGGTAGTAAAACACGTTCCACCTCCAAACGTTGCCCAAAAGTATAGGATTCCTCAAATTTGGAAAGGCGACCTTGATTCTGATATAGGAAAAGCACTCTTGGCATGCAGTGATGACGGACCAACAATCATGATGGTTGTCAACATGGTCTTGGATCCTGCAGCAGGCCCTGTTGCAATTGGCAGATTATTTGTCAAGAAAAAACAGTAATCTAAACGCAAAGACACAAAGCTTACGCAAAGAGCGCAAAGAAACTTTGCGTACTTAGCGAAAAAAACTTAGCGAACTTTGCGTTTAAAATTTTTAAATATAATTTTAACATCAAACCATGAAAAAATTTTTTTTTACATC
>JAAUVF010000176.1 GCA_012030815.1 Nanobdellota archaeon
ACTCGTCAATTATCTCCATCGCTCTCACTTTTGGCGCACCTGAAACTGTTCCTGCAGGAAACACTGCCTTAAACGCATCAAACATGTCGTTTTTAGGCGATAAATTGCCAACAACATGTGTTACTATGTGCTGAACATGACTAAATCGCTTAATCTCCATTAATTCTTCAGTATGCACAGTTCCATATTTGCACACCCTTCCAATATCATTTCTTCCTAAATCTACTAACATTGTATGTTCCGCCAACTCTTTTTCATCATGGAGTAATTCATCTGCTAATTGATTATTTTTTTCCTCATTATCTGTAATCTTTCTAGTTCCTGCAATTGGAAATGTCTCTACTTTATCATTAGTTATTCTTACAAGCATTTCAGGCGATGCACCGATGATTGTTTTACTGTCTTGTTTTAAATGATACATGTATGGTGATGGATTTAATCTTCGTAGTGTTTTGTATAGTGTTAGACTGTCTCCCTGTATGTCAAATGCAAATTTTCTAGATAGTACTACCTGGAATATGTCTCCCTCATGTATGTACTGTTTTGCCTTGTTTACAATATTTGAGAATTTTTCTTGATTCATGTTTGGTGTTATTTCGGTTGCTTTAAAATCACCGAATGAATCTTCACTCATTTTAAATTGTTCAAATCTATTTTGATCATTATAAAAATAAAATAATTTTTTGTGTATGTTGTCGTATAATATTCCGTCATCATAAATTCCAAACTCCATTAATGGCTGTGATGCATTATGCGTATCTGGAATATTTTCTACTAATCTTATTGCATCGTAATTTACAACTCCTACGGCTCCTCCCAAATACCTATACCTTTGGTCATCTGATTTTCCTAATAGTTTTTTTAGCTCTTCAAATGGATTATCTGTTTGAATTGACTTAACTTTGTTATTTTTTATAATTTCAACTTTGTCTGAATACCCTTTAAGAGTTATTTCTGGGTCGAATCCCATTACTGATGTCTCTGCCAATACTTCAGGACCGGTTAGTGATTCAAAGAGAAATGAATGTGAATAATTTCTTGATATTTTATTATAAATTTGAAATTGGATTTTCATGTTAGCTCTAGGGGTATTACTTTTGCTTGAGATTCTCCAAAGACGTCCACCCATAGACAAAATTTTACTTGTTTATTATTTAAATTGATTAGTTTTATCCTGACTTGTTTTGGAATGTGGAATTTTTTTATGCTTTATAATTACGGTATGGTACGGTACCTTTATATGGTGATTGATTGTATGATCTCCAGACATGCAGAGTACAAAATCGTCTATGATGCAGGATCTATTTTTTAAAAAACACTCATTGGTAAAATCAAGTGTAACTGAAGTAGAGTGTTATATTTGTGGAAGAGGAGTTGGTGATGGATGCTGCATATCTGCTAAATCACTACCAAATGGAATGGCTTTGTTTTGTGAATTACATTACTCACTACAATGATTTTATCATTATTTTCAAATATTAACACAAAATTTGATGCATTCCAGAATTTCATATAGTGGTATTTTGGACATTAACTATGACTCGAACTGGAATAATCACAATACTTGCTGGCGTTTTATTGATGGTGATGGGGTTGACACTAATCGGTCTTTTCTAATTTTCCTAATTACATGTTATTTTATCTCTAAAAAATATGATTGATTTTAAAGATTTTCTAACCCCAGACTTTTTCTTTAAACGTCCACTTTTTATTTAAAATAAAGTTACTAAATGCTGCAGTTGCAACAGCTGATACAAGTGCAATTGGATAAGATACACTAAATCCATCTACTAGATAATACACCATTCCAAGTTGAACTAACGCTCCAATGGAACTAAACCCTGCAAACTTGCCATATTGAATGATGGTCTTTTTGCAGTAAAATCTTTATCTTCAAATGTCCAATATTTATTTAAAAAGAAATTACTAGTAATTGAAAACATGATTCCAAGTATTGTTGCATGAAGATACCACATATCCAAACTTGATGTAAACAGAATTGACATGAGATAATTTACTACCAGCCCTGATGCTCCGACTGAAAAAAATCTTGCTGCTTTTGATAGAAATTTTACAGATGTTCTTTTTTCGTTCTTTTGCTCTCTTCTTCCATATCTGTAAAGCCTCCATACTGCATGTGTAAATTCTAAAATTGTTTTAATTCCAAGCTTGCTCTTTCCATTCTGTCTGTCTAAAAATGTATATGGTATTTCCTTTATTGAAACTCCTTTTGCCTTTACAATTATTTCTAAAAGAAGCTTGTAACCTATAGCATCAAAATTTATCCCCTTGATTACATCTTTGTTAAATGCAAAGAATCCTGACATTGGATCTGATTGTTCTATCCCTAACCCTCTTTTTGCTATGGTTGTTCCTAACTTGCTAATAATTTTTCGTTTTAATGACCACCCTTGAATTGTACCTCCATTAAGATATCGTGATGCAACAACAATGTCTGTTTTTGATTTTTTTAGCACATCAACTAGCTTTGGTATTAGTTGTGGAGGGTGAGAAAAATCACTATCCATAACAATCACTATCTTTCCTTTAGCTTGCTCTATTCCGTTTAATATTGCAGAGCTCAACCCTTCCTTTGTTTTTCTATTAATTACATTAATTGTATACATTGTTTTTTCCTTTAATGATTTAAAATAATCTTCGGCAATTTTGCCAGTTCCATCTGGTGAACTATCATCTACGACTATTGCCTCAACCATGGTGTTTTTTGGCAAGTGTTCTTTTATTGAATGTAAAATTCCTTTGATATTCTCCGATTCGTTATACGTTGGAATTACTATTGATACCTCAGTATTTCTTATACTAGACAATACGATTATCAAAATTCATCTCATATTAAATTTTTAAATTACAAATTTTGACTATTGGCCATGCATGCTCTCTAGATCTTTATTTTAGAAGTCTCAAGATTATCTTGCATGCTTGCATGTTAGTAAAAACTAGAATTGACACTTGTTTTCTTTACGAATAATACTCAATTAATTAAACTGGCACAATTTGTTTGATTATGTCCTTTGAAGTTAGTTTCTCATCGATACTTCGTTTCCTACTGATGCTTGTAGTCCTAAGTCCT
>JAAUVF010000177.1 GCA_012030815.1 Nanobdellota archaeon
CATTACTAATGTTTTTACCTAACTTTTTTAGTACTGCTTCACGAATTAGTAATTTTGTCTCCTTTGCTTTTTTTCCTGTAGATAATGGAACAAGTTCGCTAACTTTGATATTTTGTAATAATACGTCTCCTTTCATATTGTTGCTAAAAACAAGTGTAATTTAATCCGGGATCGTAATAAAATATGATTGAAAAGTTTACTTTTGAATTATTTGTCAGGCTGAAATGCAATAACGCAACATTATCAATTTACAATCAGATAAGATTTATGAGATAAATTAATCAAGATAAAATTTAGGGTTTTTGTTTTTCAATTTGGTCTCTTAGAGTAATTATTGAACGTAAAATTATGCCAGATATACCCAAATTAGATGCAAGAAACTGTACTGTACGCTTTAGTGAGTCATTACCGCGATATCCTTCGTCATAAATCATCTCTACAGAGCCTTTATCAGTATTAACAAAAGATGTAATGAGAGAATATGGACCTAGTTTTTCATCTATGTTTTCTAGATACAGACGGAGTTCAACTGTATGAACTGTGAATCCTTGGTCTACAAAATTACCCAAGGAAACCAACACTTCAACAGCATCAGGGGCACGGTTTATTCTTTGAGGGTCATGTAAATCAACAATATTCATTATGTGTTATAGATAGCCTCCCTACATAAGAAATATTTGTAAAAACGATACAGCTAAGGATGATTTCTTCCATCCAATAATAGGCGTAAGTATTATTTACAGTTAAATTTCGTTTATAGGAGTGGACCCACACAAATTTCACGGTAAAGACATTCCCCATATCAAATTGCATCCAAAGATGACAATTGAAGATCTAGTGGATGTTTTTGCAAGTTCTGGATATAATGGCAGACAGCTAGGAGAAGCTGCAAAACTATTTGCTAAAATGATCAATGAAGACGCAACCATATGTCTCACAGTATCAGGGGCAATGACACCAGTAGGATTTGGTGGAATTATTAAAACTCTAATTGAACGAGGATTCATAGACTGGATCATTACAACGGGTGCTAATGTTTATCACGAAGATCATTTTGCATGGGGATTACCAGTCAAACAAGGACATTTTGATGTAGATGATATGAAATTATATGAAAACGAAATTGTACGAATAAGAGATGTATACATAAAATTCCATGAAACGTTGGAAGCTGAGGATTTAATCATACAAAAATTATTTGCAAATGATTTTACAGACAAGCCATTTACAACTGCAGAATTTTGTAATTTGTTAGGTAAGATGAGTAAAGAAAAGGCAAAGCATCCAGAAAAAAGCTTTATCACAACAGCATATGAATACGATGTTCCAGTATACATCTCCACCATGGAAAGATTCCTCAATAGCAATGAAATTTAGCAGTACACAAGATTACACGATAAGGTATACAAATTAGATTTTGTCAAAGAGATAATTGAACAAGCATCGATTTTGTATAATTCAAAAAAATCAGGCATATTAGAATTAGGTGGAGGCGTTCCAAAGAACACAGCACAGCAAACAGGGCCAATGTTGGATCAAATATTACAAAGAAACGACGGAGGACAAGACTATGTAATACAAATCACAGATGCAAGGCCAGATACGGGGGGTTTATCAGGTGCAACACTACAAGAAGGAAAAAGCTGGGGCAAAGTGCAAGATGCACATCATGACATGATCACAGTTTATGCAGATGCAACAATTGCATTTCCTATTTTAGCATTATATGTTCTAAGTAATCAAAAATCAAGGGAGCCAAAAAGACTTTACAAGAAATTGGGAAAATATTACGATAAACTACAAGCAGATTATTTGAAAAAACCTACTGAAAGTAAAAAACAAAAAACAAGAAAAAATAAGAAAGACTAAAACTTGTCAAAACGAGCACGTTCTAGATCTCTATCATCTTTAGATTCTTTTTCCATTCTTTGTAATGATCTTTGCAAAGAACAGTCTTTTTACCTACAGAGCTTACATTCAATCCAGCATTTTCAACTTTGGTTGTATTTAGTGAACGAGCGCCATCTTTGTCACAGCCGCTGACATTGCATTTAGCACCTTTGAAACAATACCCATGATTATGGTTAAAGTAGATGTTATTTATATTTGAGAAAGATTAATCCAGAAAAACAAATTATGACAATATGTAATTTAAAAAATTCAGCATTATACATCGTTTATAAGAGGAATATTTTTTCTGAGATTATGGGTGGAACTAAAAAAGTTAGTCCTGCAAAGCAAGACAAAACTCAGAATTCAAAGGATCAGAAAGACTCAAAGGATTCAAAAAAGAGTAGAAAAGACAGAGGAGAAAGCGGTCCACGTAAAGCAGAGATAACAGTTATGGTAAATGAAGCAGAGGCAATTAAAATAATCAAAAACTCCAAAGTAGTAACAGTCCATGATTTAGCAAGACAGACAGGAGTTAAAATTTCAGCAGCAAATGCATTTTTAGTAGATTCAACAAAGAAAGGACTTGTAAAACGTATTGGTGGATATAGTGGACATTATCTCTATCAATCAGTTTCCTCATAGAGACAAAAAACATCTCCGGATTTCAGATTTTTTAATGCATCAATGTTTTCTAGCATTTTTCCAATAGGAGTCATAATTTTCCTGGAGATGCATTGCCAAGAAAAAGCAGATGCTGCCCGTAGATGACAAAAATGCAATATCACCTTTTTTGAATTCTTTTGTAGATCTTTCAATTCCAGAATCAACGACAGTTTCAAAATAAGCAATATTATTTCCTAGAAAATGAGCATGCCCCTCTAGTGGCAAAGATCTCATTATTGTCCCAACAGTTTTTGGTGACAAATGTCGTTTTAGATCACATCGGATCTTTGTTTTTCCTTTAATTTCCAAAACTAACTGTTTTCTTGAGACTGATGGCGAACTCAATTCGTAGTTTAAAATTATTGGATTATATAACGCTTTGAGAGAATTTGGGTACTTGTCTGATTCTAACGAAGCTGAGCTAATTGTAGAAGAGCCAGAAGAATATGTAGAGCCTACTGAAGCAGAAGAAGTTTTTGAAGGAGATGTCGAGGTAAACACAGGGTTAAACAAAGCACTAGATACTTATCGAAA
>JAAUVF010000024.1 GCA_012030815.1 Nanobdellota archaeon
TTGCAAAATTAACACCACATATAAAAAATTCATCAGAAAATTTAGAAAAATTAGGCGGTGTTTTAATTATTTTAATTTCTATTGGAATAGTTGTATCTTTAGTTGTTTTTTGGATATTGGAATTAACTTAATCTCTGTAGATTACATATACATTATAATTTCAATAATTGCAGGCGCTGTCTTACTAAAGTCTACTATTGCGATAAAAGGAATGGAAAAACATGCTATCGCAGTAGTTACTGCGTTAGAAAATGACAATATTTCTTCTGCTAGAGATAATCTATCCATGATTGTAAAGCGAAATACTAAAAATCTTGACAAAAATCATGTATATTCAGGCGTACTAGAGAGTATAAGCGAAAACACTGTCGATGGTATAACTGGACCTCTTTTCTATTTTACATTTTTTGGTTTGCCAGGAGCATTTGTTTATCGAGTAGTCAACACTGCAGATTCAATGATTGGATACAAAACAGATATTTTCAAAAATGTTGGATGGTTTGGAGCAAACTGTGATAAAATATTAAATTACATTCCATCTAGACTTACTGGATTTTTTATGGTGTTTAGTGCCATGATTCTTGGAAATAATTGGAAAAATCTTTTGAAATAATGATTCGTGATGGAAAGAAAACTCAAAGTCCAAATGCTGGATACCCTATGGCAGCTATTGCAGGAGCTTTGGGAGCAAAATTTGAAAAAATTGATCATTACTCATTAGGTGATGGAACCATTTCATTTACAAAGGATCATGTCAAGTCAGCTATTTTGATTATGAAAGTTACATCAATATTGTTTTGTGGACTGTTTGTAATTCCAATTCTTTTACTTTTATCATCTATAGGTTGGTGGATTTATGCTTAAAGAAATTGGATCTGTATTTTCATTTCTAACTATTATTCCAATTGGAAATTCAAATCTTGAAACAATTGCAAAATACATGTATATTTTTCCGATTGTTGGAATTGTAATTGGTTTAATTATTGGTTCAATAGGATTTGGACTTTCATTATTTTTAGATCCATTGATAGTGAGTTTACTAGTTGTTACTTCATTTGCCATACTTACAGGCATACATCACACTGACGGTCTTGCAGATTTTGCAGATGGCTTGATGGTAAAAGGAACAAAAGATAAAAAACTTACTGCAATGAAAGATCTCTCTACAGGCTCTGCAGGAATGACTGCAATAGTATTGCATATTGTGGGATTGATAATTGTATTATCGTTATCCTCTGGCTATCAATTGTTTTTAGCAATTTTACTTAGTGAAATACTAGCAAAATTTTCAATGGTTTTAATGGCAGGCATTGGAAAATCTGCATCAATAGGTTCAAACTCTCCTTTTGTTGAGATGATGAAAAATAAAAATAAATTGATAGTATCAATCATTATTACTTTAATCCCTATGATTCTTCTAGGTGGTTCAACTGGTTTGCTACTATTTGGAGTGTGTGTGACATTAACCATGTTTTTAGTAATATTGAGCTCTCGTAGTTTTGGAGGAATTACAGGAGATGTATTTGGTGCTACAAATGAATTGACACGACTTGCATCTCTTTTGATCTTTGTTTCAATATGATTGGCATTGTTATGGCAGGTGGCAAAGGAAGTCGAATGAATCTAACTGGAGAAAAACTACTTTTAAAATACAAAAAACCTATAATTCTTCATGTTATAGATGCTTTAACAGAATCTGATTGTTTTTCAAAAATATTGGCAATAACTAGTTCTAATTCTCCACAAACAAAGAAATTTTTAGAGGCAAATAAAACTGATCTTTTTAATACGCCTGGTGCTGGCTATGTAGAGGATCTTAATTTAGTTCTTAAATCATTAGATGATTTTGTCTTTATTACATCAGCTGATTTGCCTTTTTTAGATGGAAACATTATTAAAAAAATCATCAATCAATGTAATTTGGAAAATATTTGGACTACAATCATTGTGACAAAAAAATTTCTTGATTCATTACATCTTTCTTCTAATTATTGGTTTGAGTTTGAGAATCAACAATGCTGTTATACTGGAATTTCACTAGTGAATGCAAAGAAAATTTCAGCTCTGGAAAATATATCTGAAAAATTTATTATAGTTAATGACAAAAGAGTTGCTTTTAATCTAAATACAAAACAAGATTATGACTTACTCGGCACTGCCTGAGATCTTTCCATTGATCTTTGCTTTAGAACCTGTTGGTTCAGCAATATTGTTGCCACAAGAATTGCATACAACAACTTGTGATGCATGAGAATATACTACTTGTAATTCACCGCATTCATTACAATTAACTTTCTGAAATTTACTTGATGGTTTTGGAATTTCAACGTGATCTTTTTTCATGCTGCCACCAACTCAAATTTTCTAATTCTAATGCCTATTTTATTATATTTCTTTTTGCATACAGTGCATGTCATAATAGGAGTAACTTTCTTTGTAGTTTTTGCAGGTTTTGCAAGTTTTGGGAATTTTTGTCCACCATACCCTCGTTTACGCTCAGCATGTCTTCGTTCTCCTCTAGCTGAACCTCTTCTTTTTCCAGCCTTGTATATGGAGACCTTCTGCTCAGTATGCGTTTTACATTTTGCACAATACTTTCGCATTACCTTAGGTATGTTCATATGAAAAAAACCGCCTCAACGGTAATTTAAGCATTGAATCTATAATAGGTGCATAAACCAAGAAAATTTGTGACTTCGAGCCTAGCTAATTCGATTTCTTCATTAAATTCAGTTGCAATGGGTGACAAAAAAGCAGATCTTGTCCTAAAAAACTGTTCACTAGTATCCGTTTACACTAAAGAAATCATTCCAAAAATCCAGATCGCAATAATTAATGATCGTATTGCATATGTTGGTCCTGACGCTGAACATACAATTGGTACTAAAACCACAGTCATCAATATTGAAGGAAATTCGTTGGACCTGGATTTGCTGATCCACATTTACATATTGATCAATTTGTTTTACCATCTGAATTTGCAAAAAATCACTCCTATGTGGTGTAACATCTCTTTTCTCAGATCCAATAGATATCGTTAGTGTATCTGGATACAAAGGATTTCAAGAATTTCTAAAACTTGGTGAAAATTTACCAATTAGAATTTTTCAAGCGGTACCGGGAGGCCTTCCAGTAGATGGAAAATTCAGTCATAGCAAAACTTTATCGTTATCACAAGAAAAATTAGCAATCAAACATCCACATGTTTTAGGGCTTGGAGAAGTTTTTTCATGGACCAAAGTTACTCTACGAGATCCTAAAACAATGAAATCTTTGTATGCAATGTTGGAGAATGATTGTATAATTAATGGACATACTGCTGGAGCTAGTGAAAAAAAACTCAATGCATATGTTGCATCTGGAATTCTATCATGTCATGAACCAATCAATTTTGATCAAGTTTTAGAAAGATTACGTTTAGGAATGTGGATTATGATCAGAGAAGGTTCTATTAGACGTGATTTAAAAGAAATCATTCCTCGTGTGTTATCTCATGGGATTAATCTTGATAGATTGATGTTTTGTTCTGATGGTCTTGATCCTACAGACCTAATACAGTATGGTCATATTGATCACTGTGTTAGGGAATCTATCAAACTTGGTCTAAATCCAATTGATGCCATTTCAATGGCATCAAAAAACTGCTTTGATTATTACAATATGAACAAAGATTTAGGTGGTATTGCACCTGGAAAACTAGCAGATATTTTAATTTTTGATGATTTAAAGTCTGTAAAACCTAACAAAGTCTTTGTCGGTGGAAAACTAGTTGTTTCAAACGGTAATATTGTTACCTCAATAAAGAAAAAAACACTTTCTCCATGGATAAAAAAAACTATCAAATTAAAACAACTCTCCTCCAAAGACTTTGTTATTCAGTCAAAAAAGAAAAGTGTTCTTGCAAATACTATCTTTATGCAAACTGAAATTATAACAAAACTTGGTTCAGTAGAACTATTTACTAAAGATGGAAGTGTATTGTCTTCTCTAGAAAAGGATGTGTGGAAAGTAGCTTCTTTTGATAGAATTCATGGAACGAATAAACATTCTATAGGCTTTCTTGAAAATTTTGGAGCGGATATTGGTGCATTTGCATCTACTTGGAGTTTTCATGAAAATGACATGATTGTAATTGGTTCTAATGATTCTGATATGTCTGTAGCTGCAAATATTCTTGTTAAAAATCAAGGAGGTCTTGTTGTCGTAAAATCTGGTAAAGTTATTGCGTCACTCCCATTACAGTTAGCAGGAATTATTTCTACTGAATCATTTGAAAAAGTTCTAACTAACTTTCAACTAATCAATAATTCAATTATAGATTCAGGATGCAAGTTTTCAAAACCTCACCTGATCCCACTTTTCTTACCTTTTCTTGCCCTTCCTTCGATCCGTATACTTTCTGGAGGAATCGTTGATGTAAAGAAACGATCTTACATTAATCCAATCAGCTAAGTAATGTTAAAAAGGGGGATCACGAGGATTGTAGTTTATCTAAATGGCATCTATTCAACAAACACCCAATGGACCAGTTTTAGTTCTAAAAGAGAGTGCATTACAACAAAAAGGTAAGGACGCTCAACACAACAATATTGCTGCTGCCAAATTGGTTGCTGAATTAGTTAGAAGCAGTTTAGGTCCACGAGGATTAGATAAGATGTTAGTTGATTCCTTAGGCGATGTTACTATTACAAATGATGGTGCAACCATCTTAAAAGAAATTGATGTTCAACACCCAGCTGCCAAAATGATGGTAGAAATTTCAAAAACAGTTGATAATGAAGTAGGCGATGGTACTACGTCATCTGTAGTTTTTGGTGGTTCTCTTTTAGCTAAAGCAGAAGATCTACTCAAAAAAGATGTTCATGCTTCAGTAATTATTGAGGGCTATCAAGCAGCAGCAGAAAAAACACTAGAAATCTACAGTCAAATGGCAAAAAAAATCAGACCTGATGACAGAGAAACACTTCTCAAAATTGCTACAACTAGCATGCAATCAAAATTAATTTCCGAAGATAGTGATGTACTTTCTAAAGTTGTAGTTGATGCAATCTTAAAAGTTGCAACAAAAAAAGCAGAAACATATTCAGTTGATCTTGAAAATATTAAAGTTGAAAAGAAAGCCGGCGGTTCTATTACAGATACTCAAATTATCAAAGGCATTGTTTTAGATAAGGAAGTTGTTCATAGTGGAATGCCAACAAAAATTGAAAAAGCAAAAATTGCATTGTTAAATTCTGCTCTAGAAATTGAAAAAACTGAAATGAGTTCAGAAATTCGAATAACTGATCCAACACAAATGCAAATGTTTTTGGAAGAAGAAAACAGAATGCTCAAAACAATGGTTGATAAACTTCACAATATTGGTGTTAACGTATTAATTTGTCAAAAAGGTATTGATGATATCGCACAACATTATCTAGCAAAATATGGTATCATGGCAGTTAGACGTGTTAAAGAAAGTGATATGATTAAACTTGGTAAAGCAACAGGTGGACGTGTTATTTCTAACCTAGATGATCTTACTGAAAACGATCTTGGTACTGCTGATCTTGCTCATCAAAAGAAAGTCGAATCTGATAAATGGGTATTTGTTGAAGGATGTAAAAATCCACAATCTGTAACTTTGCTTATTCGAGGTGGTTCACAAAGAGTAATTGATGAGGTAGACCGCTCAATACATGACTCATTGATGGTAGTAAAAGATGTAATTGAAAAACCAGAAATTGTTGCAGGTGGTGGAGCACCAGAATCATTTGCAGCATCACAACTAAAAGAATGGGCAGATAGCTTTGATGGTAGAGAACAACTTGCAATTAAAAAATATGCTGAAGCATTAGAAATTATTCCTCTCACCATAGCAGAAAACGCTGGTATGGATCCTATTGATACAATGGCTACCCTTAGAGCAAAACAAAACCAAGGCCGTAAATGGACTGGAATTGATGCACGAAACACAAGAATAGCTGATATGCTTTCTATTGATGTTGTAGAACCACTTGCAGTAAAAGAACAAATAATTAAATCTGCAACAGAGGCTGCATGCATGATTCTTAGAATTGATGATGTCATTTCTGTTTCTGGCGCACGATAAGATCTCTAACATATTTAGATAAAACTTAAGCAATCCTATCTTAATCAAATTATTGTTGTACAAATTAGGAATAGACCTTGGCGGAACAAAAACAGAAGCAATTTTACTAGATGAAAATCTTCACACCATTCAAAGAAAAAGAGTTCTTACTCCTCAAAATGATTATTCTAAATTATTAAATACAATTCACTTGTTGAGTGCTGATCTTTTAAAAAATGTTGAAAATTGTTCTATAGGCATTTGTACACCCGGTGCAATTTCAAAAAAACTGGGTTGATAAAAATAGTAACACACAATGTCTGATTGGACAACCATTGAAAGAAGATTTAGAAAAAAAACTAGGTCAGAAAATATCCATGGAAAATGATGCAAATTGTTTTGCAATGGCTGAATCCACTTTAGGTAATGCAAAAGGATTTGAAGTTGTTTTTGGAGTCATAATGGGTACTGGTGTGGGAGGAGGAATAGTAATCAATGGAAAAATTTATCCAGGTAGAACCAACATCGCTGGAGAATGGGGGCATCATACATTACACCAAAATGGAAATGTCTGCTATTGTGGAAAGCGTGGGTGTGTTGAGACATACATTAGTGGCCCCGCATTAGAAAAACGATGGAAAGAATTAACTGGAAAATCTCAAAACATGCCTGAAATTATATTAAATTTAAAAAATTTTTACGCAAAACAATGGAAAGATGAATTTTTGGAAAACTTTGGATTTGGTTTGGCAAATGTAATTGACATTTTAGATCCAGATGCTATAGTTTTAGGGGGAGGTTTATCTAATATTGATTTTTTGTACACTGAAGGGAAAGAATCCGTATATCAGAAAGTTTTTTCAGATTTAGTTGATACACCAATTCTTAAAAATAAATTGGGAGATTCTGCTGGTGTATTTGGTGCAGCATTATTGTAAAACAATATGATGGAATTTTTCTAGTTTTACACTCAATTATTTTGAAAATCATATTCTTTTACAATTTTCCATTTTTCTATATCTGGAAAAAATTTTTGTATTGCTAGTTTACTTACTATAAATTCATTTTTAGTGTTCAATTCTTTTACAATCTGCTTTCTTTCTTCTATTGGCAAGATTTTGTAAATTAGACTTATGTGTGGAATAAACTCATACTTTGAAATATTTTCAAAATATTTCTTCAAATTATTATGAATTGAATCTAATTGCTGATTATTTTTTAATTCAATAAATACTGTCTTCCATAATTCTTCTGATTGTGAAATTTCTGATTTTTTAACTAAAAATGAATTTTGGTTTAATATTGATTCCTCTACAATGTTTTCAATAATGCTAATTTTTGAGTCCACTAATCCGTAAATTGTAATATGTGGTTCAAATTTTGGAGCTTGATATTTTTCTGAAATTTTATCAATTATATTTTTTAGATATTCTCTATCCTCTTTAGAGAAGGTAAGCCAAACAGCATGCATAATAATTAAAATTTTATTTAGGACAACCTTCCATTTTTGCAATAAAATAACCGCTAGTCATTATCTCAATTTCAATTTCTTCTGATACTGATTGTGTATGGCAAAATCTACATTCTTTTGTAGTGACTGTAGCGTCTTTTTCTCCAACCGTATTTAGCCATTCTTTTGCAAATGTAATTGCTTTTTCTATGTCATTTTTTGTCAGTAATCACATCAAAATGCATAATGTGTCCATCTTTTGATTTAACATATGTATCAAATACATGAAAACCCATACCATCTCAAAAAAAATTTGGTTATTAATGGATTACTTTTGAAATAATTGTGTAGAGTCTATATCAGATCCTATACACATATCACTAAACTCATCGGGATTTAATGAATAACACACTTTTGGTTCAAACCTTATTACTTGAACTTCTGTTTTTTTGCTTAATTTTTTTACTTTCTCAGATAAATTTTTTTCTAATATTTTCTTGATAATTGATTCTTTAATTTCATTTTTTATAGGTTCATCTGTTATAAAACTTACAACTCCTCGAAATTGAAAGCCTTTCAAATCATCTTTATTAAAAACAGAGATAGTGACTAATGGATTTGCTTGTATGTTTTTGTAAGATTTATGTTTGAAAAATCTAACCAATATATTGCGTTTTCATCAACTCTAAAAAAAATTCTAGGCGATACATTTGGAATGTTATTTACTCCTATAGTTCCGACTGCAAAAATTCCTTGTTCCTCAATAAAATTTTTAATTTCACTTGGAATTGTTACC
The DNA here is from genome assembly GCA_012030815.1 of Nanobdellota archaeon. The sequence goes on from JAAUVF010000024.1 coordinate 8,317, forward strand.
ATGAATTAATTTTGATTATTTTGTATTAAAGTAGTCCTTTGAACATCAAAATTGAGAACAATCTTTATGAAATATTTGAATAATATGTAGTGATATTTTATTGTGGCTCAATTGTAGCCGGAGGCTTGCTTGAAATTGCATATGTTACCCATGTGACATCTTCCACCTCATTGGTGATTCTATTGCTAATTTTTTCTAATAATTCATGTGGTAATCTAGTCCAATCAGCTGTCATTGCATCAATAGAATCAACTACTCTGATCATTACAATATTTCCATATTTTCTCTCATCTCCTACTACTCCCACAGCTTTATCATCGCCAACGGCTGCATATGCTTGCCAAACTTTTCCGTAAAACCAGATGTAATTAGCTCATCTTCAATCAATTTTACTTGCTATTTTTGATATTTGCAGCTTTTTTGGAGTAACCTCACCAATGATTCTTACAGCCAGCCCAGGCCCTGGAAATGGATGTCGCATGAAAAGTTTTTCTGGAACTCCTAGAATTTTAGCAATTTTTCTCACCTCATCTTTGTATAACTCACGTAATGGTTCTAAAATTTCTAAATCTAGCCAATCTGGTAATCCTCCTACATTATGATGTGATTTTATTACAGCAGCTGGACCTTTTGAAACACCACTCTCTATAACATCTGGATATAACGTACCCTGTGCAAGCCATTTGAAAGGACCATTATTTTTTGCAAAATCAGTAAAAACATGAATGAACTCTTCACCGATGATCTTCCTTTTTTCTCAGGATCTTCAACGCCTTTTAATTTACTTAAAAATTTTTCAACGGCATCAACCATTGTAAAATTTACATTAAAATTTTTTTCAAACATCTCTTTGATTTCTATCTCTTCGTTTAATCTTAAT
>JAAUVF010000178.1 GCA_012030815.1 Nanobdellota archaeon
CTCTGCAGACTCTTGTGATTAAAATAAATATTGTAAACAACTTGACTGATGCTTTTGATTTATTAATAATAGATCTCTTGCATAATTAGCACATGCTAGTTATGTCTTCTAACACTATCGATTTCTGTAGCTAACAGTTGTTCATTATTCTGTAATTTACCAATCCGGATACTATATCCGATATCTTGTCATACTTTCTTAACCTGTTTCTAAAGACATCGTTGATTATCCTGACGATATGAAAATCTTGTAGTATCATACAATGTTGTATGTTGGCTATAGGTTCGAAAAGTACATGCTCCGTACGAGAGCGAGATCCTGACTGAACCAATTCCTTGATTGAGCGGCTATCAAACTACCCCATATAGAGGGTGAATGGATGTTTGCCGCCTGTATAGCCAACAAAAATCAAAAAATAGGAGGATGAAAGAAAAATTGAATCATCTTGGAATAGATGTAGGAAAGAGAAAATGTAGAGCAGCCCTTAAGGACGATAAAGGAAAGATATTAGACGAATTCTTTTTTGGCAATGATGCAATCGGGATAGGTAATCTACTTTTAAAGATACCATCAAAGGAAATCGGTGCTACTCAAGCAGTACTAGAATCCACAGGTAACATGTGGATGAGAATCCACGATACATTAGAAGATAACGGAATAGATACGATATTAGCCAATCCATACAAGACAAGGATAATAGCAGAAGCTCGAATAAAATCAGATAAACTGGATGCTCTGATACTATCTGATCTGTTGCGAACAGACTTGATATGTGAATCGTATGTGCCAAAGAAAGAAGATAGGGACAAAAGAAGCCTTGTTAGACACAGGATAACTCTGTCAAGAACCAAAACAAGACTGGTAAACAAGGTACACTCCATCCTTGACAAATATGATTACAAGACTGATGTGACAGACATATTTGGTGTTTCAGGTATAGAATGGTTGAAATCACTGCTTCCAAAGGTTAATTCAGTAGATAGAATCATTCTGGTTACATCACTAGAATCCATTCAAGCAATCAATCACCAGATAGATGCAGTATCAAAAGAGATATCAAAGTATGCATCCAGAGATAGCACGAATGTAAAGCTCCTTCTGAGTATAACTGGAATTGACATATTTGCTGCCATGCTTATATCTTCAGAGATAGTTGATGTAAAACGATTTTCCACACCATGGAAACTGGTAAGCTATGCTGGGCTGGCTCCTTCCATTAGAGAATCAGCTGGGAAGATGATAACAGGGAGAATAACTAAGCAAGGGTCGCCTTGGCTAAGGTGGGTACTACTTCAGTGTGCACTTGTAGCAGTAAGGCATGATAAACGTCTTGGTTCATTCTATACCCGAATAAAGAACAAGAAAGGACATGGTAAAGCCATAGTTGCAACAGCCAAAGAACTACTGGTAATCATATGGTATATGCTGACTAGAAACCAACTCTATAGAAACATGAACAAGCAGAGATATGAAAAGAAATTAAGGAAATTAGGATAACAATAAACTATCAAAAACATCGCTGCCTATATCATCCATAGCGATAGCTACGTTTAGAAAATATTAATAGAGCAAAATGCGTAGATATTGTAGGCTAAACAGGATACCAAAGGAAGCCAACTTACGAGATGATTTTCATGGATGATACATTTGTTTTGATGTTAGGATATGCTAAAGCATACTTTCATCTACCGTACAGACAAACAGAAGGAATAGTCAAGGGTCATGCAAAAAACAAGATTCCATCCATTCCTGATTTTAGTACAATAAATAGAAGGATAAACAGACTGGCTGTAAAGATCAAAAAAGATGATGGCGAAAATGCAAACCCATCAGAAGAAGAGAACGAGTATATTATAATTGCGATAGACAGTTCAGGAATCAAAAAGACAAACAGAGGTCAATGGATAAACAAGAAGTGGAACATGCAAAGCAGGAAAGGCTACTTGAAGATCCACATTGCTGTAAACATAAAGACGAAGGAAATTCTGTCCATGGAAGTAACAGATGAGCATATTCACGATAACAAGATGCTACCAAGGTTGGTTGATAATGTTATTAAATCAAATAATGATGGATTTGCAGTAGTGGATAGAGTTTTAGGTGATGGAGCGTATGATAGTAACGCTACTTTCAAATATTTATCAGAGAATGGTATTATACCCTGTATTAAAGTAAGGAAGAATTCAAAGGTAAGGAAAACTGGCAATCTTTTTAGGAATTTGTCTATTATATACTGAACAAGCAAAGTTCGTAGACACAAAAACACCTTTTAGGTTAGAAATTAAACATGAATATTGAACTTTTTGGGAATATGAAAGTATTCGAATCAATGTAGTTCAGTATAGGAAAGCAGAGTATTCTCCTGTGGGTTCATCATATCTTAATGCTGTTGAAGAGTGTTGGAGACAGGGGAAGGATAACATACTGTCAAACTACTACTCCAGTTTCTCACAGGTTAAACAGGCTATATCTAACTACTATAGGAAAAGAAGGTTTAACCTGGACATTAAAAAGTATCTGTTCAGATCTACGGACTAATGTGTGTCAGCATATAATACTATTGAATGGTTTGGTACTTGAAGGTTAAGAGTTCCAAGACAATAATTCGATAAGTGATTACTTTAATGTGGGTAGACAGAGTTTGTAAAATAGTTGTAAATAGAAGAATACATTATTGGGGTAATCCCAATATGATATTTAATTTACTTCTATTTAGTAATATCTTTATTTTTCACTATGTATCTTTATCCTTTTTCTTATGCCCATTAGGTATGGAGATCGACTAATAATTTTCAGTTTTATCATTTGTTTTTTTTTATTCATACATTTAATTATGTACTATATTTATATATATTACGCAGTGTAATATTGTACTATATGGTCAACTAAAATTGTGTCTCTATTCTTTCACATGTATCGGCAAACCCCCTAGTTGAGACAATTTGATAGTTATTATACAAAATAGCGCCTTAAGAGTAATGTTGATTCGGTAGACCTCAGCATCTCTAATAGATATCTAATAATATCAAGTATATGGGAT
>JAAUVF010000025.1 GCA_012030815.1 Nanobdellota archaeon
TTGCTGCAATTGGATTAATATCAATACTATACACCAAGCATTTCTTTTTTTTTTGCAATCATGACTGAAAACATGCCTACTCCTGCAAACATATTGACTACAGTTTCCCCATTTTGAACTAAATTCGCAATTCGTTCTCTTTCAGTAGATAATCTTGGTGAAAAAAATGCATTTTCTACATCAACTGTAAACTTACAGCCAAATTCCTTGTATTCTGTTTCTGTTTTATTATCACCTGCTAGGATTTCTAAATTTCTTGTGCGAAAATCTCCTTCAACGGCTGAAGCTTGGTAAAAAATACTCTTTGCAATTTTAACTTGCTTTAAAAGAGTCTCGCCAATGAGTTTCTTTTTTGATAGTAATGAGTCTGGAATCCTTACTATGATGATATCTCCTATCTGATCAAAAGATGAAATGAGTTCTTGACTTTCTTGTTCAGTGAGAATGTTTTCCAATGCCTTCTTTAGCATTCGAGTCATCCCTTGTAATAGAAATTTCCTGAACTTTTCTGATTTTTATCTAACCTACTTTCTAAATTTGTTAACACGTGGTCTCAAACTCTTCTCATCTCTTCTAAAGGACATATCTAATGACTTTAGGAATCTATCATTGCATCAGCTTTTGGCATTGGTGATGTTGCATGTCCTGATAGTCCTGATACCCCTTCAAAAATTATCATAGAATCAGATATGAGATCCATTAATTGTATATCGTGATCTATGACAATTGCTGTTTTCCAAATGAACGAACAAATTTTTGTAAGAACTTTGCAATTGTTATTCTATCTTCTACATCTAAAAATGCAGATGGTTCATCTAATGCATACAGTTCTACTTTTTGTAAAAGACACGCTGCAACTGAAATTTTTTGTAATTCTCCGCCTGACAAATTTTTTACCGATTTATTGTATAATTTTTTAATTTTTAATGGTTCAAGTATTTGTTCTTCTTCTTGACTTCCTTCAATTGATCCTCCATTGGCTTTGTCTAATAATGCAATGACTTCTGCATCAATATCGTTTTGAAGATATTGTGGTTTATACGCAATTTTTATTTTTTTATCTATATCTCCTAAATCTGGTTTCTCTACGCCTGCAATCATCTTCATCAGTGTTGTTTTCCCAAGTGCGTTTGCACCCATTATTCCCAATACTTCTCCTTTTCTTACTCTTCCAGGCTCAATAGTAACTGAAAAACTAGGATATTTTTTCTCTAGTTTTGGATATGACATAATCTCGCTTCCTTCTTGAAACTCATCGCTTGATGAAGAAGACACATCAAATGAAAATTTTTTATCTCTAAATCTAACATTTTCAGTTGGTAGATAACCATCAAGAAATACATTAATTCCAATTTTAGTTGATAGTACATTAGAAACTATTCCATATGCTGCAGGTTCACCATAAAGCAGTTCAATATAGTCACTAAGATAATCCAGTAATGTTAGATCATGTTCTACAACCATAACACTTTTTCCAATTTTAGCTAAGCCATGAATCACTCTTGCTACACTTTTTCTTTGAAATACATCATTATATGACGATGGTTCATCGAAAAAATAAAACTCTGTATCCTTTGATGCAACTGCAGCTATTGATAATCTTTGAAGTTCTCCACCACTAAGTTCTTTCAAATTTTGTTCCATTGAATTCTCCAATCCTAGTTCTTTGATTAATTCTCTAGATATTCCTCGTTCATCATATTTTTCTATGAGTTCTTTTCCAGTACCATCAAAAGCCTGTGCAACATGATGTACTTGTTGTGGTTTAATTGATGCACGAATTTGTTTATTTTTAATTTTATCAAAATGAGATTTTAATTCAGTTCCACTATAATATTTTAAAATCTCATCCCATTCTGGAGGATTCTCATATCTTCCTAAATTTGGTTTTAAATTTCCGGATAGAATATTTACTACAGTACTTTTTCCCATTCCATTTCTACCTAATAATCCAACAACTTCTCCTTTTCTTGGCGTAGGTAATTTGTATAATCTAAATGAGTTTGGACCATACTGATGAATTTTATCTGCAGCTAACTCTGATGCCAAATTGACAATTGTAATTGCATCAAAGGGGCAAACTTTTACACAAATTCCACAGCCATTACAAACCTCTTCATCGATCTGGGCTTTTTTTACCTCTTCGTTAAGTATGATACAATCCGCGCCTGATTTGTTAACCGGGCAATATTTTATGCATTCTAAACCGCATTTTTTGGCTGACAAAGGTCTTTGTCTAGTACTGCAACTCTATGGGTCATGTCGTAATTCTTTTCTACCTTGCTTTATACCTCTTTTGAACTATCTAAAATGAGGCGTTACCTTAATAGATAAGATTCTGTCAAGATTTTTCAAGCCGGCCATAGCGTTAGGGTGCGACCCAATCCCATTCCGAACTTGGAAGTCAAACCTAACGTCGCTGTTGTGCTACTAAGATGCGAGAGCTCTTGGGAAGCAACAGTGCTGGCATCTATTATTATTCAAATCAATCTTTTAATATGGAATTTATGGTTTGCACTGTGATTTCAATGCCAAACTGTGTTGTTTGTGGACAAGCATTTTCAGATGATATACGATTTCTAAATCATATGATGGATAAGCATGGTTTTCGAAATCCTAGTACTGATCAACCTGATAGAAATAGCAGAGGCTACTAATTCAATTTGAATTTTTTAAAATATGAGTCATTTATTATTTAGATAACACACTGTTGTTTTGTTGATTTTAATTTTCTATTAATTAGCATTTTATTATTTTTGAATCTGTATGTTTTGTAAATAATCTAAAATTAATCTTACTCCAAACCCTGTGGCTCCTTTTGGATTATAAGGCTTTTCTTTAGTTGCTACTTGTGTCCATGCAACACCTGCAATATCGATGTGAACCCATGGTGTATTTTCAATAGCATTTCTCAAAAATGCTGCAGCTGTGATTGTACCTGCAGCTCTTCCAATTCCAACATTTTTCATATCTGCCACATCTGATTTTATCATGTCCATATAGTCATCATTTAATGGAAGATTCCAAACTTCTTCTGCTGTTCTTTTTGATGATTTAGTAATCATCTCTGCCAATCTTTCATTGTTAGAAATCATGCCTGCAATGTTAGTTCCTAATGCTATTATGCATGCCCCTGTTAATGTTGCAAAATCAATAATTGCCTTTGGCGAATACTGTTTTTCTCCATAAGATAATGCGTCAGATAAAATTATTCTGCCTTCTGCATCCGTATTCAAAATCTCTGCTGTCTTTCCATTGTATAATTTTATAATGTCTCCAGGTCTATATGCTTCTCCACCTGGCATATTTTCTACTGATGGAATAATTCCTACTACATTAATTGGTAATTTTAATTCTGAAACCACTTTCATTATTCCGATGACTGTACATCCTCCACATTTGTCAAATTTCATTTCATCCATTTTTTCACTTGGTTTTAATGAAATTCCACCTGTGTCAAATGTTACAGCTTTCCCAACTAATACGACAGGTTTTTCATTTTTAGCACCTAGATTATGTTCTAAAATTATTAATTTTGGCTCATTTTTACTTCCTTGCCCTACAGCAGTGATTCCACCGAATCCTCTTTTTTTGAGATCATTTTTTGATATTATATTACATTTCATGTTGTTGTTTTTTGCTATAACACTTGCAAAATTTGCTAATGTTGTTGGCGTGCACTCGTTTGGAGGTAAATTTGCAATACTTTTTGTGTAAATTACACCCTCTGAAATTACATCTGCTGTTTTTATTGCTTTTGAAATTTTCTCTGATTTAGGAATTAAAATTGTAAGATTTGGAATTATGTTTTCTTTTTTTGATTTATATTTTTCAAATTTGTAAAGTGACATTTTACACCCTTCTACTATTTGAGATACTGATGAAACCGATTCAGCTAGAGACTCTGGCGGTGCTATTATGGTGAATTCTTGCAGTCTCAATTCTTTGGCTTTTTGAGCAATTTTACCTGAAACAAATCTAATTGTATCGTTTGTGATCTTTTCTTTTTTACCTAACCCTGCAAGGAGTATTCTCTGGGTCGATGTACCTATAATTGGGATTACTGATATCTTCCCAAATTCTCCTCTCATGTCTCTAATTGATTGTTTTATTGATGAAACAATTTTTGAATCCATGTTTTGTAATTCTAAAACTTTATCTGAATTCTCTAATACAAATCCACAAAGCATAGATGTTTTCTTTTTAAAATTCCTTGGATTTTCTACTTGAATCTTCATCATTATGCAAATGTGAGTTTTGATGTGTTATTTAGATTTACTAAAGATCTATTTTTTTACTATTTGAAAATAAACTTGCAGATCTTATAAAAACTGCTTTTACAGTTTTACAGTCTTGCTCACATTGTACATCTACTTTAGTTTTATTTGATTTTACATGCTTTACAGTCAAAATAACTCTAAACAATGGTAAAAGTGCAGCTCTTCCACCATATGCTGTTTTTTTATCTATTAACCAGAACATCTCTAATGCTGATTCGCCCAATGCTTTTCTTAGTTTTATCCCCGAATCCGAATAATGTCCGATCATTATCAAGTTACCTTTGGAAAGAAATTCGATCATTTTTGCAAATTTTACACACAAATAACATTGATTATCATAAACCACAATTGGTAATCTCTCATTGATATTCACAATAACTAATAGATATCATCAGATTAAAATTTTACAGAAGTAGATTTTTATTAAATTTGAAGTTATCGCAATCGAGAAATGAGACTTAATTATTATCTAATCAAAAAAATGTTCTACGTGCTCGTAAATTAGTAATTAAAGCAGTAAATAATGCGGGTTCAGGCCACCCTGGCGGTTCGTTTTCTATGGCTGAAATTCTAGGATGCTTATTTTACAAACATCTGAAATATGATCCAAATAATCCTCAATGGGATGACAGGGATCGACTGATCTTATCTAAAGGACATGCTGGACCTGGTTTGTTTTCAAATATGGCAGTTGCAGGTTATTTTCCAGAATCTCAACTCGAAACTTTAAGACAATTTGGTAGTAAATTACAGGGGCACCCTGATCTCAAATGCCCTGGAGTTGAATTTTGTGGTGGTTCTTTGGGAACTGGTTTATCTTATTCTATTGGTGTTTCTCTTGCTGCTAAAATTGATGGCAAAAATCATCATGTCTATACAATTATTGGAGATGGTGAATCTGATGAAGGACAAATATGGGAAGCTGCAATGACTGCTGCAAAATACAAAGTGGATAACCTTACAGTTTTTTTAGATAGAAATTTTATCCAACAGGATTCTTACACTGAAAAAATTATGCCATTAGATGAAAAATTAGAGGGGGATGATATTTCTGAAATGTGGAAAGATGCATCGCGATGGAAAACTGGTGATAAATGGAGATCATTTGGTTGGAATGTTATTGAAATTGATGGACATAGAATTGAACAAATAGACGCAGCAATTACTAAGGCAAATTCTACTAAAGGTATTCCATCAATAATCATTGCTAGAACAATTAAAGGTAAAGGGGTAGAACATATGGAAGATAATCCTCAATGGCATGGAAAAGCTCCTGATTCTGATGTTACACCAATAATTGATTCAGAACTTAACTCCCAGTTTATGATTGCACCTTCAATAATTGCCGGTGATATGAGTAATCTAGAAAATGAAGTAAAACGATGCGTATCTGGAAGAGCTGATTTTATTCATCTTGATGTTATGGATGGTAAATTTGTTCCAACCAAAACTTTTGATCATACAAAAATTAAAGAATTACGATCTTTAACAGTACTTCCATTTGATACACATCTTATGATAAATGAACCTGTAAAATATGTTAAAGACTATGTTGAAGCAGGAAGTGACATCATTACTGTACATGTTGAAGTTTGTAATGAATCAAGCTTTGGTGAAATTCATGATTTACTAAAACAAAACCAGGTTGGTGTAGGTCTTGCAATTAATCCTAACACAGAACTTCCTGAATGGTCTTACAAATTCTTGCCTTCCCTTGATCAATTAATTGTAATGTCAGTTGTACCTGGAAAATCTGGACAAAAATACATTGAGGAAACCCATGAAAAGATGACTAGATTGAATGCTATTCTCACTGAGCACAAGTTTTCTGGTTATATTGAGGCTGATGGAGGTGTTACACTTGACAATATCGGTTCTTGTTTTGTAGATGGTGCTAGAGTTTTTGTGGGTGGGAGTGCTATTATTGGAAAACAAGATGTACGTGGAGCAATAAGAGATTTTAGAAATCAAGTTCTTAAAACAAGACGAAAATTATTACTTGATAAAGCAAATAGTTTAGGTGGTTCTGAACTTGTAAAAAAATGGATTGGATTGCATATTGTTGGTGAAAAACAAGAACAAATCAAGAAAATAGCAGAAGAGGCAGGTTATCTTTGAATCCTCCCACAATGACTGATATGCGTTCGGAGTACTCAAAAATGTTAATTGAACTTGGAAAAGAAAATCAAAACATAGTAGTTTTGGGTGCAGATACTACAGACTCACTTAAAACTTCTGGATTTGGTAAAACATTTCCAAACAGATTCTTTAATGTAGGTATTGCAGAAGCTAATCTGGTTTCAATATCTGCAGGACTTGCAGCATCTGGAAAAATATCATTTGCTAGTACTTATGCCATATTTTTACCTGGTCGTGCAGTTGATCAAATAAGAAATGGAATTGCCTACCCATCTCCTGGTAATAAAAAAGGTCTCAATGTAAAATTAGTTGTCTCTCATGGTGGTTTGTCTGTTGGACCTGATGGTGGTTCTCATCAACAAATTGAAGATATTGCAATCATGCGAGCAATTCCAAATTTCCGTGTTTTCATACCTGCCGATACTATTGCAGTTTCAAAATTAACTAGATTGATGGCAAATGAATATGGTCCATTTTACATGAGAATGGCAAGATCTAACACACCTGTAGTACATTCAGAATCACAAGAATTCCAAATTGGTAAAGGAATCACAATCCGTGAAGGTTCTGATTGCACTATAGCTGCTTGTGGAATAACAGTAAGAATGGCACTTGAAGCTGCTGAATCATTACAACAAGAAGGAATATCGTGCAGAGTATTGGATATGTTTTCTGTAAAACCAATTGATGATGAACTTTTAGAGAAAGCAGCTAGAGAAACTGGATATGTAGTTACTTGTGAAGAACACAATATTTTAGGAGGTTTGGGGTCTGCAGTAGCCGAGTCCATTTCTGAAAGATACCCAGTTCCAATTAAAAGAATAGGTGCTCAAGATATGTTTGGTGAATCTGCTCGAGACAACGAAATCCCACTTCTCTTGGAAAAACACGGAATAACATCTTTTAATATGGCAAAACAAGTTAAAGAAATAAGGAGTAGGAAATTATGAAAATTTTTCTTGATAGTGCAAATCTTGAATCTATCCGAAAATTCAACGACATGGGTTTGTTGGATGGTATTACTACAAATCCATCACTTATGTCCAAAGAAGGCGGTAATCCCAAGGACGTAATGCAAGAAATTACTAAAATCATCAAGGGTGATGTCAGCTTGGAAGTTGTAAGTACTGAATATTCTGGAATGATGGATGAAGGAAAACGCTTACGTCAATATGGCAAAAACGTTGTTGTTAAAGTTCCAATGACTTCTGATGGCCTAAAAGCATGCAAGTCTTTATCATCTGAAGGAATCCCTGTAAACGTTACACTGGTTTTTTCTCCAAATCAAGCATTACTAGCTGCAAAATCAGGGGCAAAATACGTCAGTCCATTTATCGGTAGGCTGGATGATATTGGTCAAGATGGAATGAAATTGATTGAAGACATTAAAAAAATATTTTCTAATTATACTGACTTTAAAACACAGATTCTTGTTGCAAGTATTCGTCATCCAATACATGTTATTGATGCAGCAAAGATTGGTGCAGACGTTGTTACTCTACCTCCGGCAGTTTTAGATAAAATGCTACAACATCCACTGACCAATATTGGTTTAGAGAATTTTTTATCTGATTGGAAAAAACTACAAGCAGGAAATTCTAATATAAAAATTTAAAATTCTTGAATTTTCATTTTTTTGTATTTTTGTCACATTTACTCAAATCCATCTGAGAAATAAAAATAACTACAATTATTATTCATACTAAAACCATATGAACAATTTTGAAGTTAAAATGATCTTAAATAAATATAAGATAACTTAACTATCACCATGGGAAAAATCAAAATTCGAACCGGTAGGGGAACTGGCACCAGAGAAATTGATGACGATAAAAAAGGCTGGGCAGGCGACGAATACAAAAAATTACAAGATGAAAAGAAAAAGCAAGCTGCAAATAGAATGGTTCATACCGGTAGAGGAACAGGTTCAAAAAGGTTAGGCGATTTACCCGATTCAAAACCAAGACCTTCAACTGAAGGTATGACTAGAATCACCGGTAGAGGAACAGGCTCAAGAAAGAGTAGAAACAAAGGTTCATCGTAAAACCTCAATTTTCATTTTTCAATATTATTTTAGGAAATTACTCATAAATTCCATACAATTATGATCAACACTTCAGTTATAATTTACATTGGTAATGGGATAAGTTTAGTAATGTATATGATGTCATTTGGTATTGTTTTAATTATTAATCCAACCAAGTTTTTTAAAATAAATAAACATTAATGCCACTGGTATTGTGGATGCAAAAATTATTAATATGAATGATGTATAGGGTCCTAGAAATTCAACATGTTCATTAACTCCTCCTGGTAAGTTTATGTTCATCCCATAAAATGTTCCAATAATTGTACCTGGGATGGCAAATGTGAAAATTATTGTTAACATTGCAAGTACCTTATTGGTTTTTTCACTACTTAACATGAAATCTGTATCTTTGTAAATTTCCATCGTTTCTCTAGATTCCTCTAATGTTTCAATCACTTTGTCAATATGGTCAATTACGTCATCAAAATATAATGAAAGATCATCTTCTTCTGAAAATTTTTTAATATTTTTAGCAATCTCTAATACAAATTTCTTTAATGGATTAGCTATTCGTCTCATTACATTAATTTCTCTTCTAAGTAATGCTATACTCCTTGCAACTGATATTTTTTCAT
>JAAUVF010000026.1 GCA_012030815.1 Nanobdellota archaeon
TTGGTTCCATCATTTAGTGTAGGAACATTTAGTTCCATTTGACCTGCCGGATGTGGATTTAATTGTAATCTAATTTCATTTGCAGTATTTTGAATTTCTTTTTTATCTCCTTTTTTAAGGGCTGCTTCCATTTTTGCATAATGTTCAGGAATTAACATTCCTCTTTGTGGGAAAGTTAAAACAAACATTGAATCATTTGGAACGTTATTCCAATCAATTAACTGCTCTACTACATAGTTATTTGTCTTAAATGGAAGAACATTACCCACAACTTCCATTTCAAACTGTTTTTCTTCTCCTAATTTTTGAATTTGTGGTAATTGTCGAAAATTTGCTAATGTATAACTCGTTAAGCGCGGAGATTCAGTTACAGCCCACTCGGATTTCTGATTTTGCATGGGTATTAATGCTTTTTACCCTTGTTAAATGTTAGTACTGAATTCATTCTGAATTTCTAAGAAAATTAGATTGAATGATTTATAAAAAATGATAATATCTATGATATTTCGATGAAATCTTTGTATTTGGAAGGAAATAGTGAAGAGTAATGGCTGGAGAAGAAATAATTGCAGAGGGACAGGTAGTTGAAGCATCATCAGGACAACTTGGAACTCTAATTGAATTATTATCTTCGTCTCTTACACTCCAGATCGCTTTTGTATTTTTAGTAATTGGCTTGATAGTGATTGGTACACTCTATACAAAATTTCGACAATGGACGCGAACCAAAAAATTCAGTTACAGTAATCCTATATTGGCAGAAATAATTCGACGAGCGGTTTTACCTATATTTGCACTGGCCTTGATATCTTCAATTAATTTTTACATTCAAACTTTTGAATTATTTATAGATCCTGTTGATATTTTAGAAGGTGAGATGAGTATAGAACTCACTGCTGGGGAAACATTTGCAAAACTTCTTAATTCTATGAATATTCTTGTTATTGCATTTACTGCAGGACACATCATAACTATTCTTCTTGAGAAAGGAGAAAAACTCAAGTTAGAAAAAATTGATTTTAAATCTTGGAGGGACATGAATGGTTTTACAGATGATGAAGATGATTTGTTTCACAAATGTTATAGATGGGTTCCGCCAAAACATGCCCCTGAAGATCTAAGTGAAGATGAATTCCGTGAACTCTTAAAAACAAAAGAAGGTGTAACATATCTTGAAAAATTCACCACTTCTGGAGGTGCACGAATTGGTAGTTATGAAAAATTAGTTAAAGATCCTTTTTCAGAATGGCAAAAATCTGAGCAAAAAAATATGAAAAGTATTACAATGAATGTATTACTGGTAATAATGACTTAGGAAGGACATTATATCCTGGAAGAACTCCTGATGAGATTTATGAAATTGATGTCTGGAGCGAAGAAAAAAGAGCAATTAACTATGAGCCGATAATCGCTGGTTCAAAACCTCCTGGTTACGCAGAAAAGAAAAGAGAAGGACTTCCAAAACCATTTAGAAATTTTATACCACTGGGAGTTTTTCTAGGTGCTGTTTTAGGAATAATTGCTTGGTGGGGTATTGATCTTGTTGTACTTGCAACTGCTGGTGGTGCTCTTGGACTAGGTATTGGATTTGCATTAAAGGAAACTTTTGAAAATTATTTTGCATATGTTATGATTAGAAAAGATAAAATCTTTGTTGAAGGAGAGCGAATTGCTTTAGCAAGTGGTTACAAAGGTATAGTCTATAAAATTACTTCACGTGTAACTTACATCCGACATCCACTCAATGAATCTATAGCAATTGTACCTACGCGACAGCTTGTAAGTAGTGAAATCATAAATTATACTAAAGAATTTGCTATTGTTCCTGCAATAGTGGAAGTGGGAGTTTCTTATCTTAATGACCCAAAACATGTAGCTGCAATTCTGATGAAAGTTGGCACACGTGCATTAAAAGAAGTCAAAGATGCCAAAAACAAACATCTTGCAATTCAGTCAAAGTGTCCTAATGTCGATGAAAATATGCCAAGTTGTGGATGTGACAAATCTTTCATTTTAGATATTGAACAGCCAACTGTGAGATTCAATAAATTCAATGACTCTTCACTTGATTTTGCTTTATGGGTGTATGTTCGTGATTATGGCTCACGATTCAAAATGCAGACTGATATGCGCATGATGATTCACGAGGAATTTAAAAAATATGATATTCGAATTCCATGGCCAATTAGAACAATCTATCAGGGAGATGAGAAAAAAGAAGCAGAAGAAATTGACAGCCTTAATGCAGAACGTAAAAAACTTCTTGATAAATACGGCATTGGGGATCTACTAAAAGGCGATGGTGGCGATTCTTAACCCCCGACCATTTTAATTAAAATCTTTTCTCAAACATATTCAAAATTTTCACTCTTTTTGGTAGATTTTAGAACGTAAAGGTACAAAAAGACATAGATGACATATGACATATGGGTAAATCTCTGATTTTTACTTCTATTGTGTTTCTAAGCATGTCTCTTGTCATTTTAGCCTCGTTTTCAAGTAATAATTCTCACCTTGCTTTATTCCAAAATGGAAATGGATTACCTTCCACCGAATTGCTTGAAGGTAATGCCTCTAATTTTTTATGATACAATTCGTTCTTTTTTTCAAAATTTAAATAATTCTCAACTATTGCCTCTTGATTATGTTAATGGGTTAATTGCAGAAATTACAAAAGATTCTTCCATTTATGATATAGTTGGATTCTCTATTGGAATGGTCATTTACGGTGTATTTGTTTATCATTTTTATCGATTCCTATCAAAACGAGATATGTTTTGTTTCAATGTTGAAAAAATTTCTAGGGGCCATTTTTCATCCTCAGGAAAAAAATCCTCTGGTGCCCCTAGAGTTGCAGCGTTTATTGCTACAAATTTCTTCGTATTTCCTTTTGTGATATTCTTGTTCTTTTTGGGCTATTCCTCATTCATGTTTATTCTTGTACAACATATGGAAACTGCAACAATTTTTCTTGTTTCCAGCTCATTGATTATTGCAATTAGAATATCTGCATATTATAGAGAGGATCTTTCACGAGATCTTGCAAAATTACTTCCATTTGCATTACTTGGTATATTCCTTTTTGATCCAAAATTTTATTCACTTGTTGATGTTATCCAAAGATTATCTGAGATTCCTTCATTTCTAACACAAGTTGCAGCATTCATGATTGTTGCAATGATTATAGAAATTTTCCTTAGTATTATTTATCTAATTAAAGTTAGGTTTTTCCACAAAGAGAAACAATCTAAGATTGATGATTCTGAGCATGCAATCTAATTTCGATTCATTAAATAATGTCTGCACTTTAAATTAATTCATGTCTGATCAAACTCGTCATAGTGAAGTTATCATTAGAAATATGACAAAAGATGACATACCAAAAATTGTTGAATTACAAAAAGCAGCATTTCCATATATGGCAGCTGAAGGTGTTTACTGGAAACCTGAACAATTAGAAGCACACCTTAAAGTATTTCCTGAAGGCCAGTTTGTTGCAGATTACAATGGTAAAATTGTTGGTTCATGTAGTAGTTTAATTATAAAATTAGAGCCTGAATACAAAGAACACTCTTGGAAAGAAGCATGTGGTGACAGTGTCTTTTCTTCACATAATCCAATGGTGATTCTTTGTATGGTGCTGACATTTCCACACACCCTGATAATCGACGATTAGGAGTTGCAACTAAAATATACAATGCCCGAAAAGATCTTGCAATAAAACTCAATTTACGAAGAATCATTGCAGGCGCAAGATTATTCAACTATTGTGAACATGCACCGAAATTAACTCCTTTAGAATATGTAAAAAAAGTGTTGAATCATGAAATTAGAGAACCTGTATTGGAATTTCAAGTCAAAAATGGTTTTAAATTTATTAAAATTATTCCTAATTATATGAAAGATCCACGCTCAATGGACAATGCAACTTTTATTGAGTGGATAAATCCAAACTACAAAGCAAAATGATCATCGACTGTCACGTTCATGTTAATCAATACGAGCTAATCCAGCACATTCCTTCTTTAGATGATCGAATTCAAGAATTGCAAAAAGAGATGGCAAGTAATAACGTGGATTATTCTATAATCTTGTCCTCATACAAAGTAAATTCTGAAAGACCATCTACAAAACAAATCTTGGATGCTATCAAAAAATATGATAATCTTGGGGTCGGTTGCTGGATTTGCTATTGATCATCACACTGATGAGGATTTACAAAATTACAGAAAATGGATTAAAGAAGGATTAGTCAAAGGTTTGAAAATCTATTCTGGATATGAGCATTATTATCCATATGATGAACGATATCAAAAAGTATATGATACATGCATCGAGTTTGATGTTCCTGTGATGTTTCATACTGGAGATACGTACAGTCCAAAAGGAAAACTCCGTTATTCTCGCCCACTAAACCTTGATGATGTTGCAGTAGATAATCCTGAATTAAAAATAGTAATGTGCCATTTAGGAAATCCTTGGATTCAAGATGCACAAGAAGTAATTTATAAAAATAAAAACATGTATGCCGATATCTCTGGTTTGGTTATTGGTAGTTTTGATCACTTTTTTGAAAAGATGATCAAAGAAAAAGTAGCTGAATTGATTAACTATGCTGGTGAACCACGATACTTGCTTTATGGAACTGACTGGCCAATCAGTTCAATGGACTCATATCTTAATTTTGTTGCAAAACTGAAAATTAAAAATGAGTTTAGAGATAACTTCATGTATAAAAATGCAAAAGAATTGTTTAAAATTTCATGAATTTTACCTCAATTTATTAAAATCTACAATCATTGCATAGATAAAATTGGCTTATTTACAAAATTTTCCTTTACATGATCATTATTTTATCATCTAAAAAATTGATTAAAAAAAAAGAACTATTAAGATGAGATGGGAACTGATATTGATGGAAAAAACAGCTAGTGAATTAGAAAAGGAAATACAAGAATCTGAAAAGGAAATTGCAGAAATTAATCAAAAAATAGTAAATAATGATTACAATCAATTAAAAGAGGTACATCACGATAAAATGGTTTTAGAGAACAGACAGATGATTTTAGAAAATAAAAATAAAATTAAATCAATTATTGATACATATTTTAAAAACAAAATAGTATTTTATCTACTGTTTTTGTTTATATCTGGAAATCCTACTATGTCCAACAGTGCAGTTGCAACTTGGATTTTACCCTCTGAGTTTTTGATTTCTTCTAAGATTTTATTACTGATATTGTGTTTTGTTACTCCTCTCTGTCTTACTGCAACTGGATATCTTATTTTGACTGAAATTTCATTACTAGTTAATGCAAAATGAATTATTGGGTCTGTTGCATTATTATCTAGATAATATTTTTCTCCTAAATCTTTGATGCTTTCAGAAGCTTGCATGCCTGCATCTTTTGTTTCGTTAGTTACTATCTCCATGAATTTTTTGTAAGCGTAATCTGTATCTGATTTGTAATCTAGTGGAAATGCAATCTCATCCCAAATGAATCCATGGTCTTTGGTATAATTGTTAATTGTGGCAGATAAAATACTTCCATTAGGAATTGTTGTCAATCTTCCTGTGGGTAAATCTGCTGTAATCCACTCTCTAGTTTCAAGTAAAGTTGTATAAAGAATTCCGATATCTATAACATCTCCTGTTTTTGAGTTTATTTCAATTCTGTCTCCTACTGTGTATATTCTCGTGATATAGATCAATATCCCTCCTCAAGATTTTTTAGCAAATCTTGCAACGCAAATGCAACTCCAGCAGAAGCCAGTCCTAATACTACTGTTAACTCTTGAGTACCTTCACTCCAAATTGCTGCAAGTGCAACTATGAATGTCGCAATATATCCAATTGAGATAATTTTTTTAAAATTATATCTCATCTTTTTTTCTTTTATTTTTCTAGATAATTGACGTTCTAAAATTATTTTAAAAATTATGTGAATTACTGTTAATGCAACAAATGAGTAAAATCCATTTTCTAGATAAACATGTGGGTAGTAATAGTTTGCAGTCCAAAATATCCCTACAAGTATTATCCAAATGATTAATCCGTTTCTTTGCTTCATTTTAGTTTCGTTGTTTTCTTACTGCGCCTCTAATTGAAAAACTATTGCATGATTTCTAATTTATTGAATCTGGTAAAGTCAGGTATGTGATGTTTATGTTGGATTTATGACATTTAATGTCATTGTGCTTACTACTCTTGATAGTTTTCTAATATCTGCTACTGCTTTTCAAATTCTTTTTGTTCTTCTGTGCTTACTTCTGTGATCACATCATATGCTCCATAAGTAAGATATGCATTTTTGACATTTGGCATCTGTTTTAGCTCTTCAACGATATACTCTTCTGCACCAAGGTCACAATTTAATAAAATAAATCCGATATGCATTCTTTCTTAGAATAATTGTTCTATTACTTGTCTTTAAGTTTTACAGCTACCATCTACTACGTCCGCCATAGCTGTTTCCACTATTGCGGTCGCTGTATCTTTTTCTTCCACCACTTCTGTCATCTCTTGCATCTCCTCTGCTAGAGCCACCATATCCTCCAGACCTTCCATATCCGCCACCAGACCTTCCATATCCGCCACCAGATCTTCCTCTTGAATATCCTCTTGACTGTGAACCACCAAATCTTCTTGATGGTGATTGTCTTTTTAGTGGATCTGGAATTGAAATTTCTATTCCCATTTCTTTATTCAGGTCTGTTAGTGGTACTTTGATTTGACGTTTGATTAAATTCCAATCTCCTACAGATGAATATGATACTAGTGTAATTGCTCTTCCTTTTGCTCCTGCTCTTGCGGTTCTTCCTATTCTGTGAAAGTATGCCATTTCTTGATTTGGAACGTCATAGTTTACTACTAGTTCTACTCTTGGTACGTCTATGCCTCTTGATGCTACATCTGTTGCAACAAGAATGTCTACTTTACCACTTCTGAATTTGGACATTGACTGTTCTCTTCTGCTTTGTGACATGTCTCCTTCAATTGCAACAGCATCAAATTTTTCTTGATGTAGGTATTTTGCTACGTCTCTAGTTCTGTATTTTGTTGAACAGAAAACTATGATTTGACCCTTGAGTGGTTTGATAAATCAATTAGATATTTCATCTTGTCTCTATCTTTAATTACCAAATATGCTTGGTCTATTCCCTCTCCGCTAAGATCATCTGCGTCAAGTAAGAATTGTTTTGGGTTCTTTAGATAATCTTCAGATAATCTTAGAATTTCTGTTGGCATTGTTGCTGAAAACAATGACATTACTCTGTCTTCTGGAGCAAGATCTAAAATAAATTGAATATCGTCAACAAATCCCATGTCTAGCATTGTATCTGCTTCATCTAACACAATGTGAGTAATGTCTCCTAGTTCTATTGAGCCTCGTTTAAGATGATCAATTAATCTGCCAGGTGTTGCAACTACAATCTCGACTCCTCTGTCTAGTGCGTCTAACTGTAATCCCATTCCTTGACCGCCGTATACTGTTGCTACTCTAATTCCTGTATATTTGCCAAATTTCTTGATCTCTGCTGAAATTTGCATTGCAAGCTCTCTTGTTGGTGCCATAATCAAACCTTGAATGCCTTTTTTTGGTTGTATCTCTTGAAGCATTGCTAAAGCAAATGCTGCCGTTTTACCTGAACCCGTATGTGCTTGCCCTACAACATCTCTACCAGTAAGCAAAACTGGAATAACTGCTTCCTGAATAGGAAACGCTTCATCAAATCGAGCTCACGAATCCCTTTGAGTAATTCTTCTCTTAATCCTAATTCTTGAAATTTTGTCATTTTTTTTCTTCTCTAAAGCAATGACGAAAAAGCTCATTGCCCACTCGTCATTATTCCGATAAGATCAATCCATTTCTAGGTCTAATAAACGCTTGTTCTTATTTCTCAAGAATTTAGCTGGGATTCAATTATGCCACGAAATACTTCAAAAGGTTGGGCTCCGTTTACTTTTACAAATCCTGTATTTTCATTACCTATGAAAAATCCTGGAGTTCCAGTTATCTCATAATTTCTTCCGTCCTCTAGATCATTATTTATCTCGTTGACATATTTTCCTGAATCTAAACACACATTGAATTGTTCTTGATTCATCTCTAATTCGGTTGCATATTCTTTAAAGAGTGTAATTGTAGATGTGAAATCCAATTTACTCCATGCTCCCTGATTTTCAAATAACATATCATGATACTTCCAAAACTTGTTTTGTTCATCTGCACATTCTGATGCTACAGCTGCTGGCATTGCATTTGGATGGCTACTCAGTATTGGAAAGTCTCTGAACACAAATTTTACTTTACCAGTTTCAACATATTGCTCTAAAATTAATGGTAGAGTTTGAGTTTGAAATCTAGCGCAAAATGGACATTGAAAATCTGAGAACTCTATAATTGTAATTGGGGCATTTGGATCTCCAATAACTGGATCATCATCTGCTGATATTTTGATTGGTTGTGCATTTGGTTGAGCTTGTATCTGGTTTTTTGAAATCTTTGATTCCAGACTTGCAATTGCATCTTTTAATTCTGATTTTGTTACTTGATCTGATTTTAAACTCATATAGGAACCTGCAAAAAATGCAGCTATCAAACTAACTCCGATAATTGAAACCACTAAAATGTTAAACATGGATGTTTTTCCTACTTTTTTCCCACTATGATTTGATTCTCCATCTGAATCCATTTAGAGTTGGTTTGATAGGTCCGTACTTATTCGTATTGCCTCTTTTACAATTTTTTTATTTCTAACAGTTCTTATATTGCCTCCTGATTATCTCAAACAATGTCAGTAGATGACCGAAAAATGTACCCATGTACATGTTCAGATTGTGGAAAAGAATCTCAAGTACCTTTTCAACCAATAGAAGGTAGAGATGTATTCTGCAAAGAATGTTTACCAAAACATAGAAAACCAAGAACCGAAAATAGAGGAAGATATTAGGCTGAAATACGCTTAACGTCGTTTTTTCTTTACTCTTTTGAATTTATTTTTATAAAAATTAAAAGCCAATAATGGGATCCGAACCCACGACCCTCAGATTACAAATCTGATGCTCT
>JAAUVF010000027.1 GCA_012030815.1 Nanobdellota archaeon
CTTGGCCCGCTTATCGGCCTCCAAGCCCTCCAGCTCCCCCAGGCGCAGCCAGCCTTCTTTGACTAGGCGAGAGAGGGTAAACATTAGTGTTGCTTCACTGGCATCGTATTTGCCATCGACATCATGCCGCCGGGCACTGAGGAAGTCGTGAAGTTGCCACACCTCATCCAGCAGCGTGATCTGAGTTGCCTGCTCACGAATGTTCTGGATCAGCGCGCCGGTCTCGCGTTGGTAAGCAGTTTGAAGGGCAGTCTGGGCAATGGTTTTTTCGCCTTGACTCCAGTGAATTCCAGCCTGAGACATTGATTTATGATTGATTTGTTGATGGAGTAATGTGAATAGTAAATGCCAGCGGGGGATTTGAACGCCCGACGGCCCGGTCTTCAGCCGAGTGCTCTCCCAGGCTGAGCTACGCTGGCACAACAAATTTGCTTTAGGTTGAGGAATTAAAAGTTGTCTTTATCATCAAAGATAGAAAAAACGCACAAAACTATGATTTGACACGTCAAAAATTAATCAACAAAATACATTACACCCAAAATTTATCTAATGTGACCTTAATCTGATGATAGTTTTTTTAATTTATTTTGAACTGCTTCTTGGATTTCTTTTTCTAACTTTTCTTGCTCTTCAATCAATAATTTCTTCATTGTTTTTTCAACATAATTTTTACCCATTTATTCTCAATTATATATGAAAAAGGTTAGAAATAAGGACATCGTATTTTTACGAAAATTATGAAGCCATTTAGGTATTTTATATAATAACAACAAAACTAAATACATTTCATTTAATATGAAATCAAGTTATAATTATCAAAAAAATCAAGGAGTGTTACACTTTCCAAATTATATCTTTTTTTTACTTCTTTTATTTAAAACCCGACCCAGTACAAAGAACAAATCCGATAACCTATTTACATATTTTATACAATGATCATTGATTTTTTCTTGTTCACTTAACATTATGATGTATGTTTCAGCTCTTCGTGCAACAGTTCGGATATGATGTAATTGAGATGCTAAAATTGTTCCACCAGGCAATATGAAATTTGTCAAAGGTTCCAGTTCACATTCATATTTATCAATATTATTTTCTAAATTCAATATCATGTCTTCTGAAACTCTATTTTTTTTTATTTTCCATGTTGGGATTTGAAAGATCAGCTCCAACAATAAACAACTCATTTTGAATTAGGTTTAACAATGTGAAAATATCTTCATCAAGTTCATAAGATTGTATAATACCCAATACAGCATTTGTTTCGTCGATTGCACCATATGCAATAATTCGTGAGTTTGATTTTGATACCCTGAAATTACCTTGCAGACCAGTAGTTCCATCATCGCCAGTCTTTGTATATATTTTCAACAATATATCAAAAACAGATTAAACTATTATGTTGTTCGAATTATTTATTATGGCTTACCTGTAAAGGCTTGTGTTGTACACTATAATCTCTTTATACAGTAATTCAAAATTCAAAAACTGCCATAAGATTATTTCACAAATTAGCATAATCCCTACAAATGTTAGACATCATTCTACAATACTTAATATTTCAAAACCTTGATTATTGATTTTTTTAATACATCTGCAAAATTAAAGAGAGTGCCTCGTCAGGGATGGATTGATAAATTATCGCTCAATAATCCTGAATCTGTTGCTGATCATACTTTTTCAATGGCCATTATTGGAATGATATTTTCTGATTTGGAAGGTTTCGATACAGAAAAAATTTTGAAAATTATTCTTTTACATGATTTAGCAGAATCACTCATAGGAGATATTATACCTGGACAGATTTCAAAAGAGCAAAAAATAGAACTAGAAAATAATGCAATGAAAAAAAATTTTTAGCAATTTACCAGATATGCTACATAAAAAGTACAATGATCTTTGGATAGAATATCAATCACATCAATCTAAAGAATCTGAAATAGTTCATCAAATAGACAAGTTAGAGATGGCATTACAGGCAAAAATCCATCTAAAAGACGGGCATTCAAAAGATAAACTAGATTCATTTTTTAGTACTGCAAGAAATGAAGTTACAAATCCTAAACTATCAGAGTTGCTTGAAGAGATATTAGAAAAATAAGAACATGTCAGAAAAAAGCAAAGATGAGTTAATTGAAGCTCAAAAACAAATCATCGGCATACTATTTGAGGTCATAAAACGATTACAAGCAAATAACGATCTTGATGAAGAATATTTTAAAATTATTTCATCCAATAACGATACAAAAAAAGACAGATTATCAAAAATTCTAATTGAAAGAGAGGAAAATGCAAAAATTGTTGGAAGATTACTAGAACAATTAGAAATTTAAAACATGATATAAAATTTTAATCATCTGAAATTATTCTTAGTCTTACTGTTTGTTCATATTTGTCTTGAACATAGTGGGAGAGGTTGATCACTCTAACTCTTGTATTTTTATTTGACCAACTGCCCTCATTTCAAACCAGGATTCAATATCATCAACATCATATCGTTCACCGCTCTTTAGAATGCTATTAAAAATTAATTTTATTTCCTCTATTTCCTCTTCTTTTAGATTGTTTTTATCTTCAACCATTGTGGTAATTTCATTTAATTTTATAATTACATTGTTTGTAAGAGGCATAATTCTATCAAATTTAGATAATATAACAGTCTTTTGAGATATTGTTTTTATAACAATCAAGCCTTCTTTGAATCGTGCAATATTTTCAGGCATTAAAAACAGGACAAAAAAGAGTGGCAGAATCTAGAGAATACCTCAACAAGCTAACTAACGGTAAAGCGATGCCTGCACTAGCCCTAAGAGATAACAAAACTAATGTGTGGGACCCAGTAGGTGAGGAAAATATGTATGCGTTTGTTGATGAATCTGCAGGGTTTGTATTAACAGATAACAGTGGATACATACTTGCGTTAGTCGATAAATATGGTATTTCTAAAACAATTGTTCAGGGAGTGACAAAGGCCCAAAAAGAAATCTTAGAACAGTCATTTCAAAAAGATGGAATTCCGGAATACAAAGGCAAAGTAACTCTACCCGTATAATCAAATTGAAAATTTTTTACCAAGAATAGTCAAAAAAAATCAGCGTAAAGCTTTTGTTATGATTATAATTAGAATAACAATTGGTAAAATATACTCAAGAAATTGAAGTTGATGGGCATCTTATTGATTCATCAATTCTTACAAAAATATTTGACAAGATAATGGATCTTCAGGGGGAATTTCAAGTAGAAGAAATTAACATTGGAAAAAAGAAAAAAGATCCATCTTATGCCCGACTATCAGTTACTGGTAAAAATCAAAAACACCTGGACGAAATTCTAAAAACAATTTATCGTGAAGGAGCTGTTTCAAAAACACAAAAAGAAATTTTCTTAAAAAAAATCACCAAAAAACATGGATGAATGCCTGAAGATTTTTACAGTACTACAAATAACCATACCCGAGTTTTTCATAATAAAACATGGATTCAAGTTGAAAATATGATGATGGACAAGTGTATTGTGGTTAAAAAACAACCGAGCGTTTTGTGTACCTGTAAGAGATGTTAAAAAAGGCGACGATATAATAGTTGGAGAAAGTGGGATTAAGATAATTCCACCTGAACGTCCAAGAGAAGGGGTTAATGTTTTTGAATTTATGGGAAGTTCTAGTTCAAGTGAAAGACCAACTCAGCATATTGCAAAAAAGTTGCAGATGACATATACAATACAAAAAAGAATGGAGGAAAAATTGTAATTGTTGGAGGTCCTGCAATTGTACATACAGGTGCTGCTGATGCAGTTGCAGATCTTATTAAATTAGGATTTATTGATGGGGTTTTAGCTGGAAATGCTTTGGCAGTACACGATATAGAATATGCCACATTAGGAACTTCACTTGGAATGAATGTTCATGATGCAACTTTGGCATATCATGGACATCGAAATCATATGGACACAATCAATGCGGTTTTTCGTGCAGGTTCTATTTCAAACATGGTCAAAACAAAAAAACTAACACGTGGAATAATGTATCAATGTGTAAAAAATAAAATTCCATTTGTATTGGCAGGATCTATTCGTGATGATGGACCATTACCAGATGTAATTACTGATGTAGCTGATGCACAAAGAGAGTACAAAAAAGTTCTCAAAGATGCAAGTATGGTGATAATGATATCCACAATGCTTCACTCTATTGCAACTGGAAATATGCTACCTGCAAACGTTAAAGTTGTTGTAGTTGATATCAACCAACCAACAGTTACCAAACTAATGGATAGAGGAACATGGCAGGCGTTAGGAATCGTAACTGATGTGGGAGCATTTTTACCAATGGTTGTAAATAAAATTAAAAAACAGAAAAAAATCTAAGGAGTCAATCTAGGGTGCTGAATATGCATTCCATCTCCATCTAAGATTATGGGATGAATCTGTTGACTATGTTTGATACCACGCATCTTTGTTACTTGAATTGTCCTTTCCATTGTATCTTCTTTTCTGGTATGTCTAAGCTGAATAATTCCAGATGTAACAAACCATTCCAAGGGAATCTCGTTACTTTCTGAATACTCTGATATTATCAAAGATGTAACACCATAATTTTCTAATGCTTGAATCATTCCTTGTAATCCTTGTCTCATGTAAAATTTATCAGAATACTGCATTGCAAGAATTGTAATTGAATCAATTACCACCCTTTTTGCTTCAACTCTTTTGATACTGCTTAGTAGTAACTTTGTCAAATGCTCAAATGGCATTTGTTCTCCTCTATATAGAGAGTCATCTTTGCCAATCAATTCATCTTGTATTTTGAAGGGTCTTGCATCAATCATCATAATTTTGTCCTTGCTGATTAAATCATCAAAATCCCAACCAAATGATTTACAGTCATTTTTTATCTCATCGATATTTTGAGACATTGTAACGTATACGCCTGGTTCATCAAAGTCGCGTGCACCAGAGTATAGGAATTGCAATCCAAAAGTTGTCTTTCCACTGCCTGGGGGACCTGAGATAATTATCGCACTGTTCTTTTTTAGTCCGTTAGAAATTAATGATTCAAATCCCGGAATGCCAGTTTTGATTAAAGATGTAGTATTATTTTGACTGTATTTTGAGTTTTTTGATACATTAAATTGAGATTTATAAATTAAAATAAAAAGTACTGTACAAATAGCACCGACAATAAGTGAAATAACTTCATCAAAAAGAAAGTATACTGCTCCAACTAATGAGATCAAAATGGTAGATGTAAAAATAACTTGTAAAGGATATATCTTGCCCGCCGATGATTTGTCTTCTATTTTGAAGTAATTCTCATATTTTTATTGGTGGTTCATGAATTGTTTGTTTTGTTATTTCAATTTGTTTTACTTGTGGAATTACTTTATAGCAATTTTCGTGAAACCAAAAATTATTTTTCTAACTGCTTTTTGGTTTAACTCAATTTCTAATTCACAATTATCACATTTAATTAAATACTGAACAGAATTCATCTGCTCTGTGTCTTTTTATTTTCTCAAGTTCTAAGACTCTCTGACGCATTTTTTGTACTCCCTCTTGCATTCTTGTTATGTATTTTTTATCTGATTGAAAGATCTCTTGTCTTTTTTGAATTCTTTCAATTAAATACTGTGTACGACCCCAATCCCCTAGATTATGTTCCAGACTTTCTTCTAATAATGGGATAATCTCGTCTTCACTCAATATTTATGATTGATTTTGATTTTTAGAAATCATGTATGGACTGTCAAAATTTGCCTATCAGTCAAATAATTGTACTTTTTAAAATCGATCTAAAATAAAAAACATGCCTAATTTCATCGTTTATCTGTCGATATCTCAAACTTGTGTAAAAAGATCAAAAATGATCTATATTTGTAAACAAAACCATCCACGTATGTTAATTCTATTTTGTAAATAACTAACAATCCATAATTAATTACGTTGAAAACAAAATAGCTATTATTTTACTAGCATTTTCAATCATGATCTCTTTAACTTTTAATGAGTTATCATTTGCATCCCATGACTCAGCAGAATCTATGGAAGACATTCAAGCAGGATGCCGTGAAGGTAACATCCTTGTTTTTAAATTTACAAACCATGAATATCTATGTACTAACCCAGATACTGCTAAAAGGTGGGTTGAGTTAGGTTTGGCAGAAATAATTCAAACTACTACCGTTGCCACTATAGATACTCCAAAAGTATCTGAACCAGTACAAAATACAACCCCTATTCAAACAAAAATTCCAACAACTACAAGTGAAAATTCTCAATGTCGAGAAGGATATACACTGGTTTTCAGATTTACTCACAAGGATACTTTTTGTACAAGTCCTTCAACCGCCGCATCATGGGTAAAATTAGGACTAGCTGAAATTATTCAAAAAGAAATTATGCCAATTACAAAAGTAGAATCTGCCAAAGTAATTCAAGAAGTAAATCCAAAAAATAACTCAAAAGTAAACACTTCAACTCCCATTTCTACTACAAAAAATATTGAACTTCCTTCTTTTCCAAAACAACCTTCAATTAATCCAAAACTTTTAGCATTAAACGATTATCGATATCCACCAGCAATTCATAAAGTAAATGATAGGATATGGGTGGCAGTGGGATATGACTCTGCAAATAGTGTGATGATTGAAGGTGAAAAGGAATTATAGTTATAGATACTTTGGGTTCGTATGAATCAGGAAGAAAGGTAATTGAAGAGTTTAGAAAAATTACAACAAAACCTGTAAAGACAATAATTTACACGTCTGCAAATCTGGAAGATATTGGTGGTACCCGAGCCTTTTTAGAACAGGGTGATGGAAATGTTGAAATCATATCTCATGACAATAATCTAAATTTTTATGTTAAACAAAATCTAATACTAGATAAATTTACTGGAATTAGAAGTCATTACACATCTGGTTCATTATTACCTGAAGGAGAACAAAGTAATCTAAAATATATCATTCCATCATCTGATGGAGTTACTAACTACATTCCACCCACAGATACTTTTTCAAATAAATTCGATCTCAATATTTCTGGAATAAAGATGAATTTAGGACATATTGGTGGCACATCTGAAAAAATCTATGTTTGGTTACCTGATGATCAGGTGCTTATGATTGGAGATAACTTGTTTGGCATATTTCCAGATACCTATGCACTTCATGGCATACAGTACAACAATCCAATGACGTATGTACAGGTAATTGACGGTTTTATTCCATTAAAACCCCAGGCTCTAATTTTATCTCATGTAAAACCAGTTTTAGGAACAGAAGATGTAAGGGATGTTTTAGTTTCAACTAGAGATGCAACACAGTATGTTTATGATCAAACAATCAGAGGAATAAACAATGGACATACAATAGATAAACTATCTAACATGATTAAATTACCGCCTACACTGGAAGATCATCCATGGCTTGCATACCAAAAAGGACAAATTCCATGGAATGTAAAACAAATCTATTATGGAACAGTGGGATGGTTTGAAGATGATGCCGCATTTTTACACTCAATTAATTTAGAAACAAGATCATCAAAAATAGTTAATGGATTTGGAGGAATCGATAGCACATTACTTGAAGTCCGAACAGCAATTAAGAACGGGGAATATGAATGGGCATCAGAACTTGTAACATATGTCTTACATGTAGACCCTGAAAATTCAGAAGCTAAATTACTAAAGGCTCACACACTACGTGTATTAAGCCAGAGAGCATCATCGATAGATGCAAGGCAATTAGAATTAACTAAAGCTTTAGAATTAGAAGGAAAAATAAATATCGACAAGAAATCTACAAAAATAAATTTTAAACAATTAGAAGAAATTCCAATTAACAAATTACTGAGCATATTGCCCACAAAATTAAACTCAGAAAAAGCAGGTGCCGTAAAAGCCATCATGCATGTGCACTATTCCGATATTGATGAGGGATTCACGTTTATTTTTAGACATAATGTATTGATAATACAGGATGGCATGCAAGCAGATTCAAGATACAAAATAACTTTAGATACTCAAACACACAAATCTATCATATCGGGAGATCTAAAAATTCAGGAGGCATTTAATTCACAAAAGATAATATTTCAAGGGGATTTAGACAACATTATGTTTTTGATGGGATTAACTCAGGATGACGAAGTGGGGATCCCTACAAAATTTAAGACATAGTTTGTTCTGCTAAATACATTTAAAATTAGCCAACAGTTTTTTTGATGAATAGTAATAAAATATCCCAAAAATTATGTGGTAAAATCCACAGTTTTTTAAAAAATATTCTGCATAATATTTAAAAACAAGGTAACCTCTTGGTTTTCGACATTAATGGTTGAAAAAAAGACAGTAAAGAAGACAGTAAAGAAGACTGCCTCAAAACAAAAGCAGTAAAATCAAAGATAAAAACCTCTACTCCAAAGGCAAAATCTTCCACATCTAAGGCGAAAGCAACAAAATCAAAACCTAAAAAATCAAAGGAAGAAAGTGATGATATGGGCATTGTGATCGTGGATGATGATATTATCATTGATCAAGAAAAAGTAAATGAAGAAAGAAGGGCATATCTTGAAGAATCTAGATCCCAAGATGCATATGACTAAAATATTCTTTCGGATTTAATCTTAAAAACTAATTACTTTCATAGGTTATTTTTATTTCTTGAAAGAATCTATTTAATGATAAATATGAAAATTAATGTCTAGTCTTTTTCTAACTTTTCAAGTTTCAATTCAAGATCTTTTATCTTTTTTCTTAATTCGATGTTTTCATCTCTTAATGAATCAATTTCTCTTTGGTGTAATTCATTTAAATCCATAAATTTCATTTCTATTCTATACATACTTG
>JAAUVF010000028.1 GCA_012030815.1 Nanobdellota archaeon
ACTTTGAAAATTTTTAACAGTATAACTGCCATCAAAAATTTTCATGGTTTTCCATTATTGGAATCTAGTACTCGAAATTTGTATTCATATGAGCCATCTTCATTTACCGTAGTTTGTGCAAAGTGTACTGCACCAACATTATTTCCGGGAATGATTTCGTCGTTATCGAATATTTGAATAATTACTGGATGACCAGCAACATGATTTGAAATTTTTCCTTCAACAAAACCCCAAGGAAGTTTATTATTTTCAGAAATATGCATTTGAATAGTAGTTTTTCAAGTCCAATAGAATTGTTAATTGGAGTGATTTCTGTTTGTGAGTCAATTGGTGCAGCAAACGAATTTGGATTTGTTAGAACTGTGGTAAATAATATTGATGCGATGATACTTGCAAATAATATATTTTTAGACATACCGGTAATTACATTGTTTAGTTTAAAAGATTTATTCCAACTCATTAACGGTAAAAATTAAAGAGTCAAATATTAACATGACGTAGAAATCATACTAAATATGAAGAAAGATCCAACAGAATTATGTTCATGTAAATGTCATTATGGCGGGGCTGTAAGCTGTCCAAGTTGTAAAAACAATCATGGTATAGTATGTTGCCATTGTAATGATTAAGTTTATGTAATTATGATTTTACTTTTTAGATGCTAACATCTTAAGATTGGCAAGTTCTGTTTTTAATGATTCGATCTGAACTAAAGTCTGTAGATTTGAAATCTCTTGGTTTAATCTTTCAATTTCACTATCTTTTAGTTTTACACTTTCTTTGAGTTTATTTAATTCTCCAGATAATTCATTTTGTGCTACTTTAATTTCGTTAGGACTAACCTGTTTTCCATCTGATGTGAAAATTTGAGTAGTTTGTGAATTACTCAAGCTTTTTTTTTCATTAGGACTAACATGAGATTCATACTTGTGCATGTAATCAGCACTCTTTTGAGAAATCCAACATGTGAATGTAAGGAACCAAGTAATCGGTACAGCCATGATGAATATGAAATTTAGTAAGGGTGCAAAATCAATAAAGTAAGGCCATAGTCCTGTAAGTATGGCTGCAAAGACTCCCGTAACCACTGTTGCTAAATGGTTTCCAAGATATCCCATAATTTATTTGAAAAATTCATTGTTTATAACAGTAATGCTAATGCCGAAAAATGATATTAAGTAAAAAGAAAAAAAGAGTCTAGTTTATTCCTCTTCATTTGATGTTTTAGGCATATCTGATTGCAAGATCTGAATTTTTTGTAGTAACTCAGTTCTTAAATCTCGTGCGACCCTTCTTACGGTAGGTCTTGGGACACCAAGTTCATCTACAACTTTGGTGTAGATATCTTGTTTGTCAGTTACCCCTTTGTCAAGATAAGAATTAATTGCTTCTTTAATGATCGTGCTTTGGTTTGTACGATTCAACGAATTCTAAATTTTAGTTGTTCTATATAAGACTATAACTTTTTGACATGTTTTAATTTTTGATTCAAGTATAGATAGTTTCAAAATATTTCATTCTAAGATATTCTTTAATTATTAAATAATTATTGTATTAGCGAAAAACGTACTGATTAGTATGAATTTTTCAAAAAAAATAACTGAGTATAAAAATTTTAAATTGTTTAATACAAAAAGACTCTTATGATATTGTTGTTGATAGTTCACATTGAGTACGGCAATAATTGAAACAAATTTGGGAACAATTGTATTTAAATTACTTCCCGAATTGGCTCCAGAAACTGTTAGAAATTTTGAAAAATTAGCAAAAGATGGATTCTACAATGGTACTTTATTTCACAGAGTTATACCAGGGTTTATGATTCAGGGCGGAGATCCTAACACAAAGAGTGGAAATAAGAGTACTTGGGGAACAGGTGGTCCGGGGTATACGATTAAGGCTGAATTTAGTTCAAGATCACATCATCGTGGTATCGTTTCTATGGCTAGAGCACAGGATCCAAACAGTGCAGGTTCACAATTTTTCATTGTAACAACAGACAGCACATTTCTTGATAGACAATATACAGTATTTGGAGAAGTAACAGATGGGATGGATGTTGCAGATAAAATTGTAAAGTTACAAAGAGATGGTAATGATTGCCCTCTTCAAGAAGCAAAAATGATTCACGTCAAAGTGGAATAGATGATAATAAAGCAAGTTGGATTTTTTATAATACTATTATTCATTATAGCAATTCCTGCAGCGTATGCTCAAATATCTGTTGGTGAGGAAGCAAAGCAAAAAACAGTTGAAGTCATAATTAATTCATCAAATGAGATTCATGTAAAACATGTAGTATTTGCTTCAAATTCACCTAAACAGATACAATTGATTGATGGAACAAAAGAGAATATCAAAGTTACTGACATAGAAGGAGAAGAGAGTCAGTTTGGAGTTATAGGAGACGATGATGGTTTAATTATTTTTCCATCAAAAAAAAATATAGTTGTAGAATATGATTTAGAAGATGTTATTTTTCTAAGAGATAATGTCTGGACTTTAGATTTCAGATATCTTCAAACAACTAATTTCATATTTCCAAAGAAGTAGATCTAGTTTTGTAAATGACAAACCAGTGCATTTAGGTGATAAAAATGGAATTGCGTGTCACGGTTGTCAAATGACTTTAGAATATTCTATTAATGAGCCAAAAATTTTAAAAAATATAAAATACAATAATAAAGATTATTCAATTGAAATACGAACATTTGCAAAATAGATCAATTTAGTTTTGATCAATTAACAAAAGGTATTAGTTTTCATGTTAATGGAGAAAAACAATTTGTAACAGCAATTGTTCCTCTTCAACTATTACCAGAATCATATAATGTACTAGTAGACAATGAAAAAGTATTCTTTCATGGATACATCAATAATGGAACACATGTGTGGATTAACATAAGAACAGATACTATAGGTACAGTAGCAATAATAGATGCTGAAAATACCAACCAAGAAAATCCAAACATGCAAAACATGTCCATAATTTCGGATGCAAATCAAAGCATCATTGTAATACTTGGGGTTTTAGCGATAGTTCTAGTCATAGTTATTACTCTCATGAGAAAAAAGTCATCTAAAACTCCAAAAGAAATTGAAGATGGTAATACACGAGATATTAAGGAAATTTAATATCTAAAACATCAATAGATTTTATAATATTATGTAAAAATTAATCTCCGCCTGAACCACAAGAGCAAAAACCGTATTCATCAATTCTAACATTGCAGATTACACATTTTTCGCCATAATCTACTTCCCATGGCTCTTTTCCATATAATTTAAAATGATCATCAATCTCAAGTGGGATTTCACGTTTCTTTCCCAATGATTTGTATATGTAAAACAACTATACATAGATTATTGGAGATAAACGATGAAAATTGAATGTGGGTGTCACTGC
Organism: Nanobdellota archaeon; assembly: GCA_012030815.1. The sequence continues at coordinate 3,407 of JAAUVF010000028.1, forward strand.
ATCAAGTGCAAAAGCACAAATCTTGAATCAAATAGAGTTGGACAAATTGAAAAAGATGGATATTTCGATATGCATCATACATGTAAACAATGCAACACACATTTTGATCATTTAGATGGAGAAGTTTTTGATAGTTGTGAAAAGTGTGAGTATAAAATTAATTAGATACTAGAGTATTTTCTACAAAATAACGTGCTCTATTTTCTTTAGAATTTTTTAAAATCTCTCTATTAGAGGCCATTTTTGCTAAAGCTTTTGATACATCTAAAGGACTTGCACTCCAACCATATTCTCGAAGTTGTTGAACAGTTTCTGTTACTGTTCTAGGAGAATCAAAGAATTTACTAGTTTCCAATATTCGTAATTTTGCTTTAATTTCAAGAGAAGTAATTGGTTTTGGTTCATTAAATTCTGGTTCGTATGCTTCTGCATCATCCAAATATTCTAGACCAAATCGATTAGACTGTATGGATGAATCTGATTTTGTAATTTCATCACCTGAATTTTCATATACAATTTTTGCCTGATTTGCATGAATGTGACTTGATATATTTTCAATAATTTCGCCCAAAGTTTGATTATCAACATAGAAATCTCTAGACTCGACCTCAATTTCACTCTCGCCAAGTTTGAGTTTTATTCTAGCCATCTACCCATAAATCGTAAGGTTTTGATTTATTCTGCTAGCTCTAATGAGCTTAAAGAATAGATCAAAACTTTTACACATAGAAATGGGATTTTTTCCTATCGAGTTAAAAAGCGAACTTGAAATAAGTGGTGTATGAGTACCAAAAAGAAGAAAGTAATCATAATTTTGGTTATAGTATTTGCTCTTTTTGGATTGTCTCAGTACGTATTAGCCTCACAAATAGGCGTAACAATTACACAAAGTAATCTTCTTGAAGAAAATGAGAGAGGAACAACGCATGATGTTGAATTAGAATTTAATAATCCATCATTATTGTATTTGACCGCAGGAAAAACTGAGTTTTTTGTATTAGCTAATGAAGAATGATAGGAAGAGGAGACTTGGAATCATTTGTACTTCCAGCATTAGGAAGTAGTTCTGTAAGTGGAACGTATCTAAGAGATACTAATGTAAGTGCACAAGAAGGTTCAACGGTGAAGATAAGTGGAGTCATAAAATATGATGTGGTTTTTACATCTATTGATGTACCCTTTGTGTTTTATCCAACAGAAGACCAGGCAAGAGAATTTATACGTCAAAACTAGTTTTTTAAAGAATGTTAACTGTTTTTGGATCAACTGCATTAGATACAATTAGAACCCCAAAAAAAATTTTAAAAGATGTTTTAGGTGGAGCTGCTACATTTGCAGCTATATCAGCAAGTAACTTTGTAGATACTGGATTAATAGCTGTGGTGGGAAAAGATTTTCCTAACAAATATCATCAAATTTTAGCAAAATATCTTGACTTACAAGGTTTGACAATTAAAGATGGTAAGACTTTCCGTTATGATGGAAGTTATGATAAAACACTTAGTTCAAGAGAAACTTTGAAAACTGAATTAAATGTATTGGCAGACTTTAAACCAACAGTTCCCAAAGAATATAAAAAATCACAATTTGTGTATTTAGCAAATAATGATCCTGATCAAAACTTGACGTTAATTAAAGAATTTGATAAAGTAAAATTTTCAATGTGTGATACAATAGAATTTTGGATATCAACAAAGCGTGAATCAGTAATCAAAATGATTAAAGCTGTTGATGCAGTAGTGATAAATGATGAAGAAGCAAAATTACTAACAAAAGAATTCAATCTTATAAAATGTGCAAAAAAAATGATGGAATGGGGTGCAAAATACGTAATTATTAAAAAAGGAGAACATGGTTCAATGATGTTTTTTGATGATGTTGTATTTCCATCTGCAGGATTTTCATTAGAAGATGTTGTAGATCCTACGGGTGCAGGTGATTCTTTTGCTGGTGCTATGATAGGATATCTAGCCAGTAAAAATTCAGTTAAATTATCAGAAATCAAAAAAGCAGTCGTATATGGAAATGTTTTAGGATCATTTGCTGTTGAAAAATATGGATTAGATGGATTACTTCAGATTAAAAAAACAGATATTATGAAACGAGTTAAACTGTATGAAAAAATGATTCGTTTCTAAAAAGATTTAAGTTCAATTATTTCTGCAAATGAGTTGTAAACTCAAGATATGTCTGAAAAAAATGAAGATCGTTTAGAAACTATATTCAAATTACAAAAAGGTCTATCAGAAATGATGAAGTTAGATAGATATCCAAAAGATTCTGAAGGTAGGATTTCTGCATTATCTACTGCAATAATGCATGAAGCAGTAGAGCTACAAAGAACTACAAATTGGAAATGGTGGAAAACTCCTACTCCATTTAATGCATCTGAAGCAAGAGAAGAACTAATCGATATTTGGCATTTTGTGGTTCAAGCATCATTAGAGCTAAATTTAACCCCAGATGATATTCTTGAAGAATATAAAAAGAAAAATGAGATTAATCGAGAAAGACAAAGAAACGGATACTAGTATACATATTTCTCAATAGTTTCAAAATTTGTTTCATTGATCATGTTTACTAGTTTAATTTCATTTCTGAAATAATTTATTTCAGATTTTATTGAAATAAGAAAAGGATCAGGACTGATTGAGTTAATTATTCTCCCATGTTCATCAATTCCATTTTCATATAATTTAATCAGAGAATGTCCTGCTTTATGACCCCAAACTTCTTTGCCACAAACTATTAGTGTTTTTACTTTTTTATTTTGATTAAGATATTTAATTATAGAATCGATTCCTTTGTTTTCAGATAGCAATCTTCCGGCAATTGAAATATGATTCAAAAGTTCAGAGTTTGAAATTTTTTTAAGCAAATCCATGCTGGAAAGTGTACATATTGCTATCGAAGAATCAAAATTTCCAAGGTATGATTCTTCTGGAATTGGCAGTATAATCTTACATAATTCTCCAATTGCATTTCCAATACTATTCATTGATTATATCACGAAGAGTTTTTGCTATAAATTCAATATTTTTGCTAGTAACTTTAGGATGTATTGGCAGAGATAGAGTTTGAGATGCAGCCCATTCAGTTACAGGAAGTTTGATTTTTTGTTGATAAAATGGTGTTTTATGAACTGGAATTGGATAGTAAGATGCTGCACCTATACCTTTTGCATTAAGTCTTTTCAAAATTTTATCTCTTTTTGAAGTCGCTATTGTATATAGATACCAATTTACGCTTTCGTTATTTCGTTGATGTGGTAGAATAATATTCAGATCAGAGATAAGTTTTGATAACAGATTTGCATTTTTTTGTCTTGTCTTAAGAAATCCAGAAAGTTTTTTCATTTGTATTGTTGCTATGGCTGCACTTATTTCTGGCAATCTAAGATTTAATCCAAATATTTTAGTATCATATCCATGAACCATTCCATGATTTCTAATCATCAATAATTTATCACGTAATTTTTTATTGTTTGTTGCAATAAATCCTCCTTCACCAGAAGTCATTACTTTAGCAGGATACATACTCCAACAACCTAAATCAGAAAAAGTTCCAGCGTGTTTACCTTTGTAAGTAGAACCCAATGATTGGGCCGAGTCTTCTATTATCGGTAAATTGTGTTTTTTAGCAATTTCTAAAATTTTATCAATAAATGCTACATTACCATAAAGGTGTACAGGTATAATTGCTTTAGTTCTTTTTGTAATCTTTTTTTGTAGATCATCGGGATCCATAGTATAATTTTCCTTTACTATATCAACAAAGACAGGTTTTGCTCCAGTAGATACAACAGAGTTGGCAGTTGCAACAAATGTAAATGATGGAACAAGTATTTCATCACCTTTTTTGATATCCAAAGCATAGAGTGCAGCTTGTAAAGCTGCGGTACCAGAATTTACAGCAATAACATATTTTGATTTTATGAATGAAGATACTGATTTTTCAAATGCTTGTACTTGTTCTCCTCCATGGCTTGCTGCTGAGGTAAGTGCACCATTTTTAAGAATTGAAGTAACTGCAGTAATTTCATCTTTACCTACAAAAGGAACATTAATTGCAATTTTCAACAAAGATTCTCTCTAAAACTAGTCTATAAATCTCATGAAATAGGCATGAATTTTTATATTTCAAAATTGGGAAATTCGCATAATGAGTCAACGTCACCTTGAAAAATCGGATCCAGGTTACAAAGTCTATCTGTACATTTTCTATGTTTGTGGAATTATTATGGTTTCAAGTCTTGTTTTTGGAATTTACATTACCATGATAGAGTGGATAGAAAATGGAACATATGTGATGGGAGAGGCAATTCAAAATACTTTCATACCATTTGAAAATTTTGCAAGGGTTTCAACATGGGTATTCTTTTCTACAATTATTGGGTGGTATTGTGTTTCAAGAATAGGGTGGAGAAGAACTGCAGGAGATAAAATTGTTGGATATAAAATGGCATTGCTTCAGCTTATGTTATTAGGATTTGCAATAATTACGTTGTATGAAGTGTTATACAATTTTACTGTCTTAAATGCAGAGATCACGGCAGGTATGATTGAAGGTAATGCACCCAACATAGACATGTTATCAATTGCATATCCTGATCAAAATAGACCATGGAATTTAGTTTTTGCAACAAAGGTATTTCTTGCTGCATTCATAATTAGCTCTCACGCGTTTTATCTCAGTACTAAACCAAGAAAAAGCTTAGAAGAATAAATTAAAACTCATTGTTTAGATGCAAATATTTTTCCTAGTTTTTCTTGATCAGCTTTTACTTTACCGAATGCTTTTCTATGAGTTTGATTGCAAAATTTTACAGTTTCTGAACGTGGATCATTTTTCCTAGTTTCTTCAATAATTCTACCGCACCAAAAACAGTATTCTTTCTTAATAACGCCTAGTTCCCATCCTAAAAATTTAGAATCATAATATCCTTTTTCTTTTGGACGTATAGAATTGAGAAAGTCACCATTATCTGATTTAACCCAGATATTTTTATTTTAGGATGAAATGGTTTATTCCATCGCCTTTTCTTATCGTCCCATTCAATATGATTTCACTGCAAAATTGATAGAATTGTTCTTCAAAATATTTAGAAACCATAATTTTGTTCACAATTTCACCTAT
>JAAUVF010000029.1 GCA_012030815.1 Nanobdellota archaeon
ACCCTAATACACACTATTTGTGTTAATTAGAGGGAAGGAAAGTAGTGGAAATTAAAATTTTAAAATCAAGATGAGTTCCTCGTTTAATAATGTCATGGAATTGTGTTTTTTATTGAAATTAACTATCAACCAATAAATCTCGAGGTTTCTCAATCAAGTAGATCTTGAAATTTTCATGTCCAAAATGCAAATCCAAACTAGAGGTACAAAAAACATTCAATAAAAAAATACACATATCATGTAATAGCTGCGGCATAGAGGATTTACTGGAATTTTCAAAAAACATCGATGAGGTTTTCTTGGAATTTCTTTTAAGATTTGATGAAGGATTTGTTACAAAAAAGGGGTTTCAGAAGGTCTTAAAGAGGAAGGAATCATTCGAGATGAAAAAGAAATTAAAGATATGATTGGAAAAAATAATCCCGATAAAACTACTGAAGAGATTCTTTTTTCAAAAAGAGATTACATCTCACAATACAAAGTTTTAACAAATCCTGAGCCTAAAATGGGCAGCAATGTAGAAGATTTAGGTTTGGATGAATCAATAAGCAATCATCTAAAAGAAATTGGAATCAGACAATTTTACAATTTTCAAGAAGAATCGATTCAAGAGGTATTATTTGGAGAAAATGTGATAATTGAGGCACCTACTGCATCTGGGAAGACTGAAGCATTTTTGATACCAGTTATTCAAAAAATAAAAAAAGAATCAAGTAATACTATTGGTGTTTTTGCAATATTTGTTTATCCAACAAAAGCCCTCTCAAGGGATCAATATCCAAAAATTCTAAAGTTTGCAGAGAAAATAGGTATTGATGTACAGGTTTTTGATGGAGATACAGAACAAACAGAACGAAGAAAAATTTTAGAGAATCCTCCACACATACTTATTACAAATTTTGATGTTCTACACTATCATCTCTGGCATCAAACAAAATTCTCATCGTTGTTATCAACGATTAAAGTTATTGTTGTAGATGAAACTCATGTATATTCAGGAATTTTTGGGTCAAATGTACACTATATAATTAAAAGAGTGAAAAGAATTTGTAGCAATAAAATACAATTTGTTGCAGCATCAGCAACTCTAGAAGATGCTAAAAATTTTTGTGAGCAGTTGTTTGGTGTAAAAATGAAGATCATCCACGGTTCAGGGAAAAAAGGGCAGACAGATTTTGTAATGTTATTTCCATCACTTAGAACTCAGCGCTCGTTAATGATTGATTTGACAAAAAAGATGACTGAAAAGAACCATAAAACAATGGTATTCAATAATTCACATCTCAATTCAGAGCTCTTAGCAATTCAAGCAAGGAAGCAAAAAATCAACATCAAAGTTCACAGAGCAGGATTAATGGCAAATTATAGAAAATTTGTCGAGCAGGAATTCAAGAGTGGTAAAATACAGGCTATTTCATGCACACCCACGCTTGAACTAGGAATTGATGTTGGAAATGTAGATTGTGTGATTTCATCTACTATTCCAGTAAATAGATTAATTCAAAGAATTGGGAGGGCAGCTAGAAAAGGGCAGAGAGGGTACGCATTCTTGGCACTTGGAAATGATCCAATTTCGCAGTACTACAAAAATCACCCTGATGATTATTTTGAAGATGCTGAAAAATCATACATTGATCCAAAAAATCCATTTGTTGAAGAATTTCAAGTGTTGGCAATGGCTTGTGACAAACCAATCTCCAAACACGAGCTAAAAGAACATGAAGATGTAATCAAACAACATATAGAAAAAGAAAATCTAACAATTTACAATAATAGAATCATTCCAAATTTTGATAAAATTACTTCACTGTTAAACGATTACAGCATAAGAGGAATTGGAAAATCATTAGATATTTTCTTAAATGAAAAGAAGGTTGGAGATAGAGTTCTCCCTATAGCATTAGAAGAGCTTCACAAGGATGCAATTTACTTTCTTGCAGGAATTAGATATAGGGTAAAAGAATGCGGATATCCTCAAAGAAATTTTGCAAAACTAGAAAGAATTTCAAGAGACTATCCATACTATACTAAAGCACTAACAGAAGAATGGCCAACAATTGAAACAGTTTTTGAAACAAGAAAAGCATACGGAGTAGAAGTTGCATTTTGCAAACTACACATACAAAAAAAAGTATATGGCTATGTCAATATTGAATTGGGTCAAGAGATCACTCAAGGGCAAAAAGTTTTACTAGATTTTCCTTTAGAGTATGATTTTATCACAAAAGGTATTGTGTTTCATGCACCAAGACCAATTGAGCAAATCAAAAAAGCAGATGATGAAGAATATACAGAAGCTAGTGGATATCATGCCACAGAGCATGTGGTAATTGAAGGTAGCAATATGATAACTGGGGGGGTATCGCAAGATTTAGGAGGTATATCTTTAGGAACTTCAGGCTTGATTTTCATATATGATGGAGCAATCGGTGGAAATGGTGCAAGCAAGGCTCTATTTGATAGATTTGAGAAAGCACTTGAGCGTAGTATGTTCATTGTAAAAGAATGTCCATGTCAAAATGAAGCAGGTTGCCCACGTTGTACATTTTCATACAGGTGTGGAAATAACAATGAATTTCTACACAAGTATTCTGCATTAGAAATTCTTCAACGAATTAACAACGGTGAAGAAACTAAACTAGTAGAACCTACTGAAGGAGACAAGCCACTAGTATAAAATCAAAATGGGATAAATATAACAAATTTCTATGAATGATATGGAAAAGTTGCAATTGTAACAGGCACTACATCAGGAATAGGGTATGAAACTTGTTTATCACTTGCAAGAGACGGGTTTTACACATTTGCTACAGTGAGAGATGCCAAAAAAGCAGAAAAAATATTACAAATTGCAAAAAAAGAAAATTTGAAAATAGAAATTATCGAGTTAGATGTTGATGATGAAAAATCAATTAATGCCGCCATTCAAAAAATTCTGTCAAAAAACAAACAGATTGATGTTTTAGTAAATAATGCAGGATGGGGTTTGTTTGGAAGTGTTGAAGATGTACCAATTAAAAGATTTCAGAGCACAGTTTGAAACTAATTTCTTTGGAATAATCAGTATAATTCAAAAAGTTGCACCTGTTATGAGAAAACAAAAATCAGGTGTAATTGTAAATATTAGCTCAGTTGCAGGAAAAATTGGTTTTCCAGGTTCTCCGGCATACATTAGCTCAAAATTTGCATTAGAGGGATTATCTGAATCCTTAAGATATGAATTAGGACAGTTTGGAGTTAAAGTAATAATTATTGAACCCGGTGTGATAAAATCAAACTTTTTCTCAGCTATGAAGATTGCGAAGCCAAAACCAGATTCACCATACAAAGAAATTACTGAGAAGGTGATCATGGGGGTAAAAATGATGGCAGAATTAGGAACTCCGCCTTCAGAAGTTGCAACCACAATTTTGAATGCAATCAAAGAAAAAGACCCAAGGCCAAGATACGTTGTAGGTAATGATGCACAGATGTTTTTAGAAGCAAAAAAGGCTAAAACAGATACAGAATTTGAAAACTATCTCAAAAAAGAATTATTCTCATAACAATTCCAATTGAGCAAGAAATGTAAAAAGAAATACCAACGATTACAAAATAATAAGACTGGGTATCAAAATAGAATTTAATTAATTACAGACTTATTTCACGCTAGAAACACATGTATTAAATTTTAAATTTTAGGCACATTGTGAGTAAGTTGATATACACAAAAATCCAAGAATTTGTCAAAGTCCACAATTTTAACTGATGAAAAATGAAATGGAAAACACTACAACATAATGGAATATTGTTTCCACCTGCTTACGAAGCACATGGAATAAAGATAAAGATCAAAGGAGAGAGTGTAGACCTTAACCTAAACCAAGAGGAGATGATATACCAATGGGCAAAAAAGAAAGACACTCCATATGCCCAAGAATCAAAGTTTTCAGACAAAACTTTACAGGAGATTTTGCTAAAACATTACCAGCAAAATTTAAGGATATTTCATATCAAGATATTGACTTTTCTCATGCTTACAAAATAGTCGATAAAGAAAAAGATCTCAGAGAGATGATGACAAAAGAAGAAAAGAAAGCCTTAGCTCTTAAACGAAAAGAATTACGCGAAAAACTTGTTCAAAAATATGGCAAAGCAATCATGGATGGAAAAGAAGTCGATGTTGCAAATTACATGGCAGAGCCACCAGGAATTTTTATTGGTAGAGGAGATCATCCGCTTAGGGGAAGATGGAAACCTCGAGTTACTGCAAAAGATGTCACATTAAATCTAGGCAAAGAAGCTAAAGTCCCAGAAGGAAACTGGGGGAAGATTGTTCATGATAACGACTCAATGTGGTTAGCTGGATGGACAGATTATCTTACTGAGAAAAGAAAGTATGTTTGGCTTGCAGATACAGCAGGGCTAAAACAAGACAGAGACAAAGCAAAATATGAAAAAGCAGTCAAACTATCCAAAGAGATTGAGAAAATAAAAGAAAGAATTGTAAAAGACATGAAGAGTAAAGATCCAAAAATTAGTAGGATTTCAACTGTATGTTATTTGATTTACAGAACTGCAATGAGAGTGGGTGACGAAAAAGATCCTGACGAAGCTGATACAGTTGGTGCAACCACATTAAGAAAAGAGCACATCAACATTACAGAAAATACAATTGAATTTGATTTCTTGGGAAAAGATAGCGTAAGATGGCAAGAAACTGTCAAGGCAGAAGGAAATGATAAACAATTCCAAGAAAATCTAAAAAGATTAATCCAAAATAAAAAACCAAAAGATGAGATTTTTGAAGATATTACTTCAAGACATGTTAATGCATATTATTCTAGCATTGTAAGCGGGTTAACTGCAAAAGTTTTCAGAACATATCTTGCAACTACAATGGTAAAAAATTATCTCAAAGATCATGATAATGTAAAAGGAAAAACACCTAATGAAAAACTATATCATGCAAAATTAGCAAATTTGGAAGCAGCTATAATGTGTAATCATAAAAGGACAATACCAAAAACATACGAAGATGCGCTTCAAAAGAAAAGAGACACGCTAAAAAACATCAGCAAGGATCAACCATGGAAGAAAACTATGGATGCGTTAAAAAAAGCAGAAACGATGGGGGCTAAAACAGATGCCCAAAAAAAGAACAAAGCAAAAAAAATTAAAACACTAAACGAACAAATCAAGAAACAAAAAAGAAAAACACAGCGAAAGAGCAGAAAAACTACAATTACAAAATTGATTTGTCTGAAAAAACCAAAGACTATAACCTTGGAACATCATTACGAAATTACATAGATCCTCGTATCTTCAAAGCTTGGACAAATGAAGTAGGCGTAGAATGGGAAAAATTGTATACTGCAGCTTTACAGAAAAAATTCCTTTGGGTTCAAAATGAAAAAGTGGATTGGTCAGAATTAGCTAAAAATTAAGAATTTGCGTAAAAACAATCAGTCATTTAACATCACATACGTAGCATTTAATTTCTCAAATTATCTGAAATACTTCATGCCGGGGTAGCTCAGCCTGGTTAGAGTGCCAGTTGATTGGTAAACTCTACCGGTTCTTCCAAAAAAGGCAATACTCATAATCTGGAGGTCGTGGGTTCGAAACCCATCCCCGGCACACAAAATTTTACACATATTTCAATAATGACTTGTGTTAATTACTAAAAATTAAGATCAAAACCAAAACAATTTTGAAATAATTCTCATTTAAAACAAAATTTTCAAAATCTTATTAACAAGAAACGGGTAGTATAGATGAACATAATGGCTAAAATAAAAGTAAGAACAGGTAGAGGTACAAGAATTATTGAGGTAGATGATTCTTCAAACTGGTCAGGTTCGGAATTCAAAAAAGTTCAAGACGCAAAAAAAGAAGAATCAAAAGACAAGTATGTCACTGTAGGAAGAGGAACTAGCAAAATAAAATTTAGCGACATTCCAACCACCGCAACCAAATCAACAAAAGGTATGTGGGTTAGTTCAGGCAGAGGAACTAAAAAGAGAAAACTCAGTGAATAATCCACAGTAAACCAAAAAACCCCTCAATAGAAAGTGTAGAGCATATAGCATATGCTAATGAATTAAAGAAAAAAGTAAGTTGTTGTGATTATTTGAAAGATCTTACTTTACGAACAACTTTGTTATGATCGAATGAAGCAGTGGTAGTAACATACAGAATATGGTTTTTACCAGCAGGAATTACAATCCTTTTGACTTTATCATATTCTGCAACTACGTATTTGCATGGTCCAAGTGACTTCAAGAGTTTTTTTCTTTGTCGCCAGTCATATGCTGCAGCTTTCAATGAAGCAAGACTTTGTTTTTTTGATACCAAAATCTGTACTTTCTTTGAACGAGCTGAAAATACCAATTTGCCTTTTAGATCGCACAAACTGACAATTCTGACAGATGGACTTATCTTCAGAACTTTTTCAACCGCTTGATGAATTTCCATAATTATATGAAAACATTCTAGATGATAAAATTATCTATACAAATTTTAAATGTCAATTCATCTGGAAATTCAAGGTAAAATATCAAACATATTTTAAAAATCACGGATAGTGATCATATCTTCACTTTTGAGAATGCTCTAAAGAAAATATCTAGAAATTACACCAATATCAGAAAATCTAGTCGTAATTATTGAAGAAATCCACGTTCAACGAGTTTTACAATACTTGTAGATTTAACACATATGGGATCTAATGAATTAATCTTGAAAAATAATTCTAATCCTTCTTTGCATGAAACATTTTGAGGTAAAATTCCCGATGTAATTGTTTTAAAGGTGAAAGAGAGATGTCACCTTTTACATTGTATTCCAATGGAACAATTCGCAGAATTCTATCATCATTTTGTGCAGGATTTCCTCGACCATCTTGATTACTAGTTAATACATACAGGTATCCATCTTGACCCATATTGACACTACGTAATCGACCAAATTCATCATCAAGTAATGCTTTGTTACTTATAACAAGATTATTTTCTAGATCTAAATCCAACATTCTCAGGTGATTTCCACGAAGTGTTGCAATAAAGTATTTTCCATACCACTCTGATATTTTATCTGAATTATAAAATACAGAACCAGATGGAGCCCAAGTATCATGACCTGTATGTAAAATTGGATTTTCAAGATTTTCACTTGTTTCATCACCTACAATGTCGGGCCAACCATAATTTTGGCCCGCAAGTATCACATTAACTTCATCATGTGCAATACCTCGTTCACCTGATGGGCCATGTTCGGTTGCAACTAAAATTCCGTTATCAGGATGCCAATCAATTCCTTGGGGATTTCTATGACCTAACGAATAAACAGGAGAATTTGGAAATGGATTGTCATCAGGAATTGAACCATCAGAATTAATTCTCAAAATTTTTCCAGATAATGAATCTAGGTTTTGAGCCAATTTAGAATTTGCAGCATCGCCAGTTGTAATGTAGAGTTTTCCATCAGGCCCAAACTTTATTCTTCCACCATCATGTATTTGACTTCCAGGAATTTTATCAAGTAAAATTATCTCATCGAATAATTTGTTATCAAGTTCAACATAACGGACCACCCTGTTATAGATATCAAAAAAATCAGAATAGCTATAATACAAATACAAATAATGATTTTCTTCAAAATCAGGATCTAAAGCCAATCCAAGTAAGCCACCCTCTGAACCAGATACTTTTAATGAAATAACAGGCTCAGAAACCATGTTATTCTCAATTATTCTTAAATTGCCAATTCGCTCTGTAAAGAAAATTCTGCCATCGGGTGCAAAATCAATTTCCCATGGTATTTTCAAATTTTCTGCAATTGTTTCTACTTTGATACCAAATTCTGGAAATTCTTGTGCAGACGCAAGTGAAACAAAGCATAGAGAAAACATACCGATAATAAAAAATAGAATTTTTTGCATATACTGAGATAGTATTAATCAAATTTTAAACATGTTTCTATATTTGCACTCATTGTTTAATCTAGAATTAGGATAAAACACGTTATCTTAATTATTGTAAAGATAAATCTGCATTACCAAACAGGACACCAAATGCCTTACACCAGATCAAAACTTGACCATATTTTTCAAGATCAGTATTTTCAGGGATGTTATAATTTTGGTTTCCATTGTTTGCCTTTAATTTTCCAAGATTAATAAATTCGGAGGCCTTGTCATCAGTGGCCAAATATACATACAAATCAGGACCGTTAGTTGCCTTAAAATTTTCTAATCTCAAAACATTATCTCCATTATCTAATGAAATTGTTCTTGCTATTCCTTGAGCATCGTGTATTCCATCGCCTACTCCAACAAACGTACCAGAATAAGTTTGGATCTTTTCTTTCATCATGGTTGTATCTTCCATCATGGTTGTATCTTCCATTTTTAAGGGGATTTTAGAAGTAGGTACTGCTTCATCAATAGTACTGCCTGTAAAGTATGGTGAAATTGCATATACTGGCACTAATTCCAATCACTACAGA
>JAAUVF010000030.1 GCA_012030815.1 Nanobdellota archaeon
CATTATGTCATCATGAACTAAAGTAAAATTATGTATCATTTCTACTGCACTAGCAGCTGGCATTGCAGTTGTTGTATTTCCTTCTAAAATTTGGCAACTTTTAATTACCATGTGGGGTCTAAGTCTTTTTCCACCGTGGATGATTAAATGAGATGCTGCATCATATAGCATTTTAGGTTCTCCTTTTATCTTAGAATTTAGATATTTGTTAACTATTTTTGCATTTTTTTCAATTGTTTTTGTTTGCTTCATTATGCTAATCTCCATTTATTATCTGGAAGATGAATTTGAATTGCTTTTTTCAATTCATTTTGTAATTCTAAATTAACCCATGATGATAAAACACTTCTATGTTTTTCTAACATTTTTTCTTCAGATTTGTCTAGAAGTTTTAATGCAATTAGCATCCACGGACAATAGATTTTTGGATTATTTTTAATTTCAGAAAGAAGCTCATTTGCTGAAATCCATTTAATTTCATCGATCTCACCTTCTACCATTTTGATTTTTGCTGATTCATCAATAATTCCAATAAGAGTACCGCACATTTCGTTCTCAGAACCCACATTTTTGTAGGGTACATGATATTCAAACTTCATCAGATAATCCATCTTGCAAGAAATACCTACTTCTTCTGGCATTCTTCTTTCAGCTGATGATATGTATGTCTCACCTTCCCTTGGGTGACTAGCTACTGTTCCATCCCAATCTGTAGGCCATAACATCTTCTCTTTTGCTCTTTTTGTTAGAACCAAATTACCATTTTATCAAATAATAAGGCTGTAAATGCTCGGTGAAGTTTTCCGTTTGGTAAATGACATTTAACCTTCTCTTCTAATCCTATTTGATTATCATTTCATCAACTAAAATTACATATTCTTCAGACATTTTTTTTACCTCTAAACAAAGTTCCTTCATATTTCCTATTTTTAACCGCTTTCACAATTCTTTCTGGTTTGTTACCGTTTACAAAAAACACATTCATTCCACTCTTTGCAATGATTGTTGCTTCTTCTACTTTTCTAGTCATCCCTCCTGTGACATCCATTTTATTTTCAGAAATTTTTGGACTCTCTCCTTTTAACTCGTAAATTAATTTCTTAGTTTTTAGATCTGAGTAAAGTCCATCTTCATTTAAAGCAAAAATAACTAATTTTGGTTTTAAAATTTTTGCCAAATGTGTCATTATTTTATCTCCTGATAGAATGTATGTTTTCTTATCTCCATACCAAAGTGCATCTCCATAAGTGATTGGAATTAATCCTGATTTTGCGATTTTTTCAATTTCCTTAACTTTTTTTATCACTGGAATATTTCCTGACATGAAATCTGTTGGAGGAAGGGCGTATGGATTTAGTTTATTTTTTACAAATGACTCTAATATTATTTTGTTAAGATCAATCATTGAATTTTTTACTATGGCTACTCCGTGCATATTATATTTTTCAGGTTTGGTATGCATGTCATATTTAACAGACCAATAATGTCCAAACGAACCTCCACCATGAACAATAATGATTGGTTCACTAATTTTCTTTAAATTTTTGGCAATATTCTCAATAACCTTCGTTCTAGGACTAAGTGGTTTTTCTTTATTTGTAATAATTGAACCTCCTAGTTTTATGAGAATCATGCTGTCACCAAATACCTAGTCCATTAAAAAGTATCCAATCCACTAAAATCAATTTTTACCGAGAAGCATTCATGATCTTTGCTTTTTAATTCTGAGATAATTTTTCCTAAATTTGATTCATCAGTTAAAGCAATGATACATCCGCCTCCACCCGCACCTGTAATTTTTGCCCCAAATGACAAATTTTTTACAATTTTTATCATCTCACGTAGTTTGTTATTTGAGATACCTATAGTTTCTAAAAATTCCTGATTTTCTTGCATACATCCACCCAACCCCTGTAAATCATTATTTTTTAACATTATACCAACACGACTGATTAATTCTGATTCTTTTTGGCACATATTAGAAAACTTTTCCTCATTTTTATCTTTGAATTGTTTGACATTTGATACCATTACATCTGTTGAATGTTCAATGTTGGAATTTGCAATAACAAGGTGAAAATTTGACTCTGATTTAATTTGTGAAAATCCTTTTTCTTTATCATACTCCATTAGGCCTCCATACGTACAAACTGTACAATCTGCTCCTGATGTATTTTGAAAAATTGTTCTTTCTGCTTCTATAGCTAATTCAAGAATCTGTTCTTTACTGGTTTTTTCATACAGTCTAGATATTGCAGCTGCACCTGCCACACAACATGCAGATGAAGATCCTAATCCTACACCTGATGGAATTTCTGAATTTACAAAAATCTTAATTCCTCCTGTTTGATTATACTTCTTAATCATTTTACTTGCTAAATAAAAAAATGGTTTTAATGGAGAATTTACATCGTTAATTGATTTATTGACTTGAATTTCCAATTCACCAATGTTTGATTTGATTAAAATTTTACTTTCAGGAATTTTTTCAGCTGTGACTACAACCCTTTTATCAATTGCACATAGTATGGCCTTTATTCCATATACGACAAAATGTTCTCCAAAAAGAATCACCTTTCCAGGTGCAGAAGCTTTAGAAATCAAGTGAAAATGATCGACCCATATCCAACAACAGAACTCATATCTCCTGCAATATCTCCACTTGTGGCATTACTTTAACAAACTCCCCTTTTGTTGCGCCAAATCTCTTTACATGCCACCATTGTTGATGCAATAGCACCATATCCACATGCACTGATATCTCTTTCTTGTAAAACATCATAAAATCTCTCTACGTCTAATTTTAAAATGGGCTCAATTAATGCAGCATCTTGTTTATGTGCAAACTCATTTGGTTCGTAATGTGTAAAATCTGAAGATCCTATGATGATGATCTTCTTTTTTCTAGCAATTTTTGCCACAGCTGAACCTACTTGGATTGCAATCTCTTTACTTTGATTAATTAGAGATATAGGGACTATTTTGAAATTTGTTGCAATTTCTTGTAACATTGGAATTTGTACTTCTAGACTATGTTCTCTTGAGTGAGAGAAATTATCTATTTCAATGATCTGAGTTATTTTTGAAATTTCTTTTGCCATTTCTGAATCTACTTCAACATCTCCAAGCGGTGTTTGCCATTTACAGTCTGTCATTGTGGCAACATTCCTTCCCACACCCCAATGGTTTGGTCCTATAATGATAAATAATTCTGGAACATCTGAAGAAATTTCATAAAATGAATTACATGCTATTGGTCCTGAATATGTATATCCTGCATGAGGACAAATTACCCCAAAAATTTTTTTTTTGATATTTGATGGTGGAATATTACCTGGACCAAAACTATGTAAAAAACAATCTTTAATTGATTTTTTTAGTTCTTTTTTTTCATTTGGATAGAACATTCCGGCTACTGCCGGTGTTCTAACTTGCATTACTCTATTTCCTCTTCCGTTATTTTAGTTTCAAAATCATCGATTTCGTACTTCATTGGGTCATCTTCTTTTAATTCTCCCCTTTCTATGAGTATCTGACGAACCAATAGCCAATATACTGTGGCAAGAGCTTTTCTTCCTCTGTTGTTTGCTGGAATAATTACATCTAGTTTCGATGTAATGTTATCTGTATTTGAAATTCCAATTACTGGAATACCTGCATTTGTTGCCTCTGTAATTGCTTGAACATCTACTTGAGGATCAGAAATTAAAACTAATTTTGGTTCAATGTAATATGGTAATGAAGGATTAGTTAGAGTTCCCGGCATGAATCTACCTAGTAATTTTTTAGAACCTAGCATTTCACAAAATTTCTCAATTGGGGTATTGGCATACTGTCTAGCTGAGCAAACAATAAGCTTGTCTGTTCCTAGACGATTGATGAATTTAGCTGCTATTTTGATTTTTTCTAATGTTATATCGATATCTAACATATACAGTCCTTCAGGACTTGCTTTTGTGATAAACGGAGTCATGAATTTTGTCTTAACTGGAGTTCCTACCCTAATCCCAGTGGATAGAATCTTCTTTTTGATTTCCGCGGATTCTACTTCACTCATAGCGATTTTAAATCTCTGCCATACCGCGTATTAAATCATGCTCTGATAGGCGTATAAGTTCATTTAGCTTTGCTACTCTTTCTCCACCTACTATGCCAACTTTGAGCATTTTTGACTTTGTTGCCAATCCTATATGGGTAATATGTGAATCTGTAGATTCCCCCGATCTATGTGAAGTGATTAATTTTATATTATTTTGATTTGCTGTTTTGGCAAATTCAAATGCATCGTAAAGACTACCTGCCTGATTAACTTTAAGAATTGCAGCATTACATGATTTTTTACTAATTGCCTTTGTTAGAATGTCTTTGTTGGTAACAGTTAGATCATCACCTGTAACTAACGTGTCTGGAAATTTAGTAGTTAATTCTGCCATGTCCTCAAAGCCTCTTCATGAACTGCATCTTCAGTCAATTAAATTAATTTATATTTTTTAATAATATCTGCAGCAAATTCAATCTGTTGTTCTGAAGAATTTGTAAATCCTGCCCTATCGTAAACATATTTTTGTTTTTCTTCATTCCACTGAGTAGATGATGCAAAGTCTACTCCTAAAGATACCTCTTTGCCTAAAGTAAATCCTAAATTCTCACAAGCTTTTGCTGAAAGTTCTAATGCTTTTTCATTTTTTAATTTTGGTGCCCATCCTCCCTCATCTCCTCTGCCGTTAGTAAAACTTGGATCTTCTTTTTCTAAAATCCGTCGCAATTCTTTATGAACTGCCAAATTAGTTTCAATTGCATCTCTGATGGTTTTTGCTCCTATTGAACAGATTAAAATTTCTTGTATGTCCGGTGTACCTGGTCCTGCATGAGCACCTCCACCTAAAATATTTCCTAACGGAAACGGAAATTTGAAAGATGTTTCAGATGATAATGTTTGAAATAAAGGCAAGTCTGATGATTTTGAAGCTGATTCCATTGAGGCAATACTTACTGCAAATGCAAGTGCCCCTCCTATTTTTGAATAATTCGAAGATTGATCTATGTTCTTTAACGTCTCATGTATAGTCTTCAAATCTGATGATTCTAATCCTATAAATTTTTGAGCATTTTCATTTAACATTCTCAGACTTTCTTCAGGTTTGTCATTTGGGAAACTAACTGCTTCATACTTTCCAACACTAGCTCCTGATGGTGCACAAACCCTACCTAGAAATTTATTTTCTGATATTATGTCAACTTCGATAGTTTTACTTCCACGACTATTGTATAGAATACGTCCTTTAATGGAAGTTATTTTTGACAAACTATTCTAATTCAGATTGGACTTCTTGGTGTCTTCTTTGGATTGCTTCATAAAATGGAATAACCTGTTGAATAGTTTCCACTGTAGTTAACAACATTCTTCTACAACAATATCTGCTAATCCCCAAAGAATCTAATCCTTTAGCTGGATCTTCTCCAGATCTTACTTTATTTTGATAATCTTCATACTTATCCGCAATTAAATTTCCACATGTAAAACATCTGACAGGAATTAACATACGTACAAAAAAGTAATCAAGGATTATAAAAACCATACAAGGATTTTTTATTGCGGGTGTCGCCCAGCCTGGCCAAAGGCGCTAGCTTGAGGGGTTAGTCTCTTAGGAGTTCGTGGGTTCAAATCCCATCACCCGCATATTATTTGATTTTATGTAAATTCTATTTTTGTAGCTTGTTTAACGCTGTAATTAGATCTGAGCGTCTCTTCTCTTCTGTGATTGCTCCTCTTACATCGTCAATTAAAATACGATCTACGTCAATTTTTCTTCTAGCTTCTTTTACTACTTTATCATACATTGAAAATGGATACAAATACAAATACAAATTTTCCATCACTTCAAAAATTCTTGTGGCATTATCTGTATCCCCAATTCTAATTTTATCAAAAATCATCCGTTTTAATTCTCCTACACAATCCATCAATCCTAAAACATATGATTCTGGCATTACTCCTAATTCTTTATCTGAAGGAATTTCTTTTTTGTCAATAACTGCAATCAATGATGCCGCTTCTACAAATTCTTGCTCTGGTGTAATCATATATCTTCGAAGATCAGGAGTAGCTTTTTTTCTATATTTTTTAAGTAAAATATCTGCATGATTTAGATTATCTTTTGCAGATTTTATATCTCCACTATGTGCGGAAATAATCGATTTACTACAAATTACTATAATTTCTCTTGTATTTTTTAATAAAAATTCCCTGTCATCCTGATTTTCTGCTAGGGATTTTGCAATTTTGTTCAAAGATGGTTTTACTTTTTTATGTCATGTTGATGTATGGCAAAACCTAGGATAAATCGTTTACCAAAGATTTTAAATAAAATCAAATTAGATCATGAAAATTAGAATTTAATTCACATCTTGACTCTATCTCACCCTTTAAATTTAGAAAGAAATTGAATTCATTATGAAATTTAATAAAATTTTCATTATGTTGATGTCTGTCCTTATTGTCTCTTCTTTCGGACAGCAGGTCTTAGGATATGGTGGTCCACCTGTAGAAAACAGTTCAGGTAATTACACTGTAGATATTCACTCTGATAAAGAATCGTATGGTTTAGGTGAATCTATGACCCTTTCTGGGACTGTTAACAAATATGATGAAGATAGAACTTTACAAATTTCAATTTTTGATTCTAATCAAAACTTCATTTTAACGAAGAAAATTTCAGTCAATTCTGATTCAACCTTCTCACATAATTTTATACTAAATGAGAAATTTCTTGATGGCGACTATGTAATAAAAACTCAATATGGAAATTCTAAAGTGACTGTTGGAATTATTTCTTTTGTTGTTTATTCACAAGAAATAACGAGTCAGGAATTAAAATCGGATATTGACACAAAAATTCCTGAATGGATTAAGAGTAATGCTGGATGGTGGGCAGCAGGCCAAATTGACGACAACTCATTTGTACAAGGAATTCAATTCTTGATAAAAGAAGGATTAATGAAGATATAATCCAAAAATAGTTTTTCACTCATAAAGTATTTTGAACTATTTTATACCTAAAATGTATTCTCAAAGCTCTTATTTTGGAACATTCTTCTTGTAAATTATGGAAATAACTGTAGATCAAATGTATCAAATTGAAAATAACGGTCATGCAATGGGTTTCTTAAAAAAATTCATGATGGAAAATGCAGGAGCAGCAGCTGTAAAAAGACTAATTGAAAAATTTGGAGATGTTAAATCAAAAAATATTTTGATTTTTGTGGGAATGGGTAATAATGGTGGTGATGGTTTAGTTATGGCGAGACATCTAGTAAGGTTATGGTGCTATTGTGACAGTGCAACTTTTAGGAACTCCAGATAAAATCAAAACTGAAGAAAGTTCTTGGAATTGGTCCATCTTACAAAAAATGCCTTCTGTAAAATTACTTAATGGTGATACATTAGTTTTTGATTTTACCCCAGAAATAATCATCGATGGAATATTGGGTACAGGAATATCTGGAGATATTAGAGAACCATATGCATCTGCTATTAATTACATTAACAATTCTAATTGTTTCAAATTTGCAGTAGATGTTCCATCTGGATTAGATCCTCAAACTGGGGAAACTGCAAATATCTATGTAAAATCTGATATGACCGTAACATTTCATAAAATGAAGCAAGGTATCCCAAAAAGAAAAGATTTGACAGGTGAATTATGTGCTGAAAAGATAGGAATTCCTCCTGAGGCTGAAGAGGGAGTATTATGAAAGTTCATCAAATCCAAGTTGGAAATATGCAGAATTTTACATATGTTCTAGAAGATGAAGATACAGATGAGGGAATTGTAATTGATCCATCTTGGGATCTTGATGACATTGAACAAATCATTACACGAAATAATTTAAAAATAAAATATATCATTAATACACATCATCATTTTGATCACACTTTGGGAAATGAAGGTATAGTGAAATTAACTAGTGCAAAAATAATCCAGCATGAAAAATCCGAATTAAAACATGACATTACTGTAAAAGATGGGGATGTAATTGAATTTGGAAAATCAAAGTTATCTGTTTTACATACCCCTGGTCATTCTAAAGATAGTATGTGCTTGATTGGAGATGGAAAAATTTTTTCTGGTGATACCCTTTTTGTAGGAAATTGTGGCCGAATAGATTTACCAGGAGGTAGTGCAAAAGAATTGTATCATAGTCTTTTTGATGTACTTTATTCATTAAACGATGATCTTATTCTTTATCCTGGGCATAATTATGGTCATTCTTTAACATCTACTATTGGAAAGGAGAAGATAACAAATCTTGTCATGCAAAAGCGAACTGAACAAGAGTTTCTTAACATGATGGGACAATGAGCTATTTAGAAAATTTTGAATTTTTTGGTAACACCAACAAAGCTCATGATTTTATAGATTCACTTAAATCTAAAAATTTTTTATTCTCTCTTGTAAT
>JAAUVF010000031.1 GCA_012030815.1 Nanobdellota archaeon
TACAGACGGTTGTCCAGACACAAGTCCCATAAATGAACCTTTAAAATCAGAGCCTGAATCTGATAATACTCTTTTACAATGGACTGCAGTAATTGCTGCATTAATTACTGCTGCAGGAGCTGTAGGGGCTGCAAAATTCAAAAAATCATCCTAGATTCTGTGTTTACTATTTTTTATTAACCAAACATTTAATGCCGAAAATTCTTTTTATGAAAATAATTGGTTTGCACGCCAACAATCCAGAAGGAATCATCCAACGATGGTTCTTTCTGGCATTTTAATGAGGTTTGAACTTTTGTTATCTTATTCATTTTCTAACTTGTTTTTATACACTATAGAAATTGGTGACGTAGCCTTTGTATCTGCTGTATTGGTGATATCTGGGGCTGTATGTATTAAAATCATTAAAAATAGAAAATTTAGAAAAAATTCATAAATTTCTAAAAACAAAACCTGTTTTTCTTATATTGTTACTCTAAGTTATTATATTCAAACAAACTCATATTTTTAATGCATATGGAGTATGAAGAATTTGATTCGATTCAAGATTTTTTCATGTATATGGCAGCAGCAGCACCACCAATGAAAAATACAATGCCTGTAAATTCGTATAAGGGTTACATTATGGCATTTATTCCACTCAGTCCTTCAACTGGAGATTCATATCTTATGATATATGCCAAGGGCACACTTGAATCTGGAATTTATGAATTTGATATAGCTTCAAAATCTTTCAAGAAAGTAAACGCTATTGAAAGAGCAGATAAAAATTACTTTATTTCTTTAACACCAAAAAGTAATACTATAGCTGATGAAGCAATTAAAAATCTATAATTTCTTTGTCTGAATCTTTGGGGCAGTAACTGATCTACTTCTTGCATATTTGTCTATGATTTCATCTGGAGTTCTTCCATTGAATAGATCCTTACATAACCCTCTGAGATATCTCATGATTGCCCAAGTACCTGCTTTTAGAATTCCATACATGAATACTTTCATTGGAGGCCCATATGTTTTATTTCTAAGTATAATTGGAATGATATCATTAATTACTCGAAGATTATTCTCCCAACATTTCCAAAACAATGTGAATTGAGCCTCATTCAAATTTCCAAAATGCATGGAGTTCTTTTCACTAAAGTCTTGGTATAGTAATGGCGCAACCAATCCTCTAAAATTCATTTCTCTAAAGTCACTCATCATATCAATTGTATATTGAATATCATCTGGAGTTTCATCTGGCCATCCTATGATGATTGTTGCTGCAGGGAACCAATGGTTGTCATTTAATATTTTTGCTCCCTCTCTTACTACGCTACCCCATTCTTCAGGGGCAAAGTGGTCTTGTTTTTACACCCAGATGTTTTTTTACCATGTTTGGAGCAACTGTTTCAATTCCCAAATTTGTTGCAAGCCATCTACCTGTTTCATCTTGTTTGTTTATGCTTGAAATTTGACGCATTAACTCTGGATCAGCTGCAACTGCTGAGAAAGTCATATGTGTAGTGCCAATAAAATTTGCTCCTAATCCTTTAAGACCTCTCCATAATTCTGTAATTGCATCTCTGTTTGGAATAAAATCTCTATTATCACATCCATAAAGCAACATCTCATCAGAATGTAACCAAATAGAATCAAATCCATAATCTAAGTTAATCTTTGCTTCGTACTGTAATCTTTCTAATGGCAAATCTTTCTTTGATCTTTTATTTACATCACAAAAATCACATCCTCTACCACATCCTCTCATTGCTTCAATGAGTGAGTTTATTGTTGGTCCTTCTATGACTGGAATATTTTGTATATTTTTTACAAAACAATGCATTAATTCAGGAGCATCGCCTTTTTCCAAATCATGAAATAAATCTAATGCTAACTCATCAGCTTCTCCTACAACCACAGTATCTATTCCATGAATTTGCATTCTATCTGATTTTGCAAGTTCCCATGCCCCATTTCCACCAACTACAACATGAAAATCGTATTTTCTTTTTAACTGAATAATATTGGCACACATTTTTTTAAATTTCATAGCAACATAAGATAATTTTTCAGGTGACATTGTTGTTGTTACTGGTGCCATTCCTAAAGGATCCATCACATTGATTCCAACTACTTTAGTATCTGGCCCAATTGATTTTTCTAACATTTCTGGATTTGCAATGAACACTTCATCTCTTTTGTAACCTTGAAGCAATGCACTCTCAACTCTTCGTAATCCAACTTGAGCCACTTTGGATTCCCCTGTAATTGGATCTGTTTCTACTGGTGGACAGAAAACTTTGTCAAAAACCCATTCTGGAAGTACTTCGTATGGCCCACACGCAATAAACCCATATAGAAAATTCCCTCTATAATTTGT
Source organism: Nanobdellota archaeon (assembly GCA_012030815.1). The sequence continues at coordinate 2,363 of JAAUVF010000031.1, forward strand.
CATTAAACTACGATCAGCAGTTAGAACAATTCGTTTTCCAGCCAATATTAACAAGATTCGTTCTTGTATGCTATATATCATTTACGAGGTTAATTGGCAGATAATTTTCTAAAGTTTCAAAATTACTGTTATTTTGTTCTACTTTTTCGTATTGTTCTATTTGCTATATTTGCAGATATTGCACCCGCTGCAATTCCATTATCGATGTTGACTACCGATAATCCCAATGAACAACTTTGTAACATTGAGGCAAGAGCTGCAATTCCCTTTCCACCATAACCATATCCTACAGAAGTAGGTATTCCGATTACTGGAATATCTACCATTGATGAAACTAACGTTGCTAGTGCTCCTTCCATTCCAGCTACTACAATTATACAATCAACATCTTCTTTTATCATCTCTTTTAAAATTGGAAATATTCTCTGAATTCCAGCTACTCCTACATCATAGCTTGAAATGCATTTGCAATTCATTGCTTCGCACATCAATCTTGCTTCTTCAGCAACCCCTATATCTGATGTTCCGGCTGCCAATATGCCTACTTTTCCACCTTTGAATTCAATGGGTTTTTTGAAAAGTACTAATGTTGATGAATTTTTTCCATCTTTAATTTTTTATTTTTAATTTTTTGCATACGTAATAATTTTTGGATAGTCATCTTTTTTGATTCTTGACACTACGACCGAATTTGTTTTCTCTAATGTTTTTTGAATTATTTTTTTTAATCTCATCTGTTTTTTTACTTTCTGCAAAAATTACTTCTGGTATTCCCTTACGCTCTTTTCTGTTAATATCGATTTTTGCTATGCCTTCTATCTCCTCAATTGAATACAAAGATAGTAGTTTTTTGCTTTATCTGATGAAATTTTTCCTTTTTCCAACGACTTTAAAATTTCATGAATTTCCAATAACATTTCATATTTGTTTGAATAAAAAAATGCTTAGATTTGTATGCCTGAAATTGCACTTTTTACATTTTGTATGCCTGCATCAAACGCTTGTTTTTCTTCAGCATTTAGATCTAATTCAATTATTTTTTCAACACCTTTCTTTCCAATCACTGCAGGAACTCCAATTGTAACATCTGAATGACCATATTCTCCATCAAGATATGTTGCAACTGGTATCACTTGCTTTCTATCTCTTACAACTGATTCAATCATTGCAGAAATTGCATTTCCTGGCGCATGTACTGTTGCACCCTTTAATTCAATAACCTTAGCTGCCACCTGTTTTGTATTTTGAACAATCTCGTCTAGTTTTTGTTTTGGTAGAAATGAAGAAAGTGGAATTCCTGAAACTGAGGAGAATCTTGGTAGGGGCAACATGTTTTCTCCATGTTCTCCAATTACAAGTGCTCTGATGGAATCACGAGAATGTCCTGTGGCTTCATGGATAAATTGTCTAAATCTAGATAAATCTAGCATTCCACCCATTCCGAAAACTCTACTTTTATCAAATCCTGAAACCTTGTAAGTGATGTATGCCATCGGATCAAGTGGATTTGTTACCGGAATTATCATAGAATCGTTAGCATATTTTTTAATATTTTCAACGACACTCTTAACAATCGTTGCATTAATTTTTAAAAGATCCATTCTTGTCATTCCAGGCTTTCTTCCAGAACCTGCTACTACTACTACTATCTTAGAACCTTTCATATCTTCAAAATTGTTAGAGCCATTCACTTCTACATCAATTCCCTGTTCTGATAACATGTGATTGATATCCATTGCTTCCCCTTGTGGCAATCCTGTTGCAACATCAAGTAATAGTATTTGATCATCTAATCGCTTTAATGCTGAGAATAATGCTGCATCTCCTCCAACTTTTCCTGAACCTATAATTGTAATCATAAATAAAACTGAAAAATTTCAATAATTAAATCTAATGAAATTCATTATCTATTTAGACAGAATTTATATGCATTTTTGATAATTTTTAATCTATGGTTATCGTTATAGATCCTCAAATTGCAGGCATATCTGGTGATATGATTCTTTGCTCTTTAGTGGATTTAGGAGCAAATAAAGTCAAAATTATTAACGGTATTAAGCAATCTGAAAAATTTCTACCAAATTCTGTTATTAAACAAATTGATTTTAAAAAATAGAGAAACATGGAATAGAATCCACGTCCCTCTTTTTAGAAATTGATGAACATATTCATGAAAGAAAAGGCACTGAAATAAAAAAGCAATTATGGATTCCGCTGAAGAACTTGGCCTTTCTAATATGGCAAAATCTTTTGCAGAATCCTGCATTGATACTTTGATTTCATCTGAATCTCAAATTCACGGATTGCCTTTTGAATCAGTTCATTTTCATGAAGCGTCTAGTATTGATACTTTGATAGATATTGTTGGAACTGCAATAGCTATGGATGATTTAGGTTTGTTTGATGAAGATATTATTTGCATGTCTGTTGCCGTAGGTGGAGGAACTGTAACATTTTCTCATGGTACTATGTCTAATCCTGCAAGCGCAATTCTTCAAATTTTAAAGAATTCTCATCTATCAATTCATGGCAGCCAAATAAAAGATGAATTAACTACTCCTACAGGTGCCAGTATTCTCGTAAATCTTACAAAAACTTCAATGGATTATTACCCATCTATGGAAATTACATCCATTGGATATGGTGCTGGGAAAAAAGATTTTGATTCAATCTCAAACGTGTTGAAAATTGTTAAAGGAATTCAAAAAAATAATTTTCAATTGGATTCAGTTAAAATTCTGGAGACTAATGTTGATGATGTATCTGGAGAAATCATGGGCAATTTAATTGAAAAAATTATGAATAATGGTGCTAGAGATGTTTCTATTTACAATGGAATTACAAAGAAAGGAAGACCAACAAATCTCATATCTGTAATATGTGATGATTCTTCAATAAATGAAATAATGGAACTTTTAGTAATTGAAACAGGAACTTTGGGAATACGCGTGAGTACTTCAGACCGTTTTATTGTTCCTAGAAAAACTTATGAAACTAAATTAATTCTTAATGGTGCAGAATTTTTAGTAAAATACAAAGTTTCAACTTTTAAAGGAATAAACAGCTTTAAAATTGAATTTGATGATTTAAAATTAATCTCAAACACATTAAACAAGTCAATAAAGGAAACAGAATCATTGATTAGAAAAGAAATCATGCAATTGGATGTTAAATATGACCAAGTTTGATAATCTGGTTGATTGGTTTGAAACCAAGAAAAAAGTAATGATTGCTCTTTCTGGTGGAGTTGATAGTGCTCTTGTAGCATATGCTGCATTTCAAAAGTTAGGCAAATCTGCAATTGCAGTTACTGCTGACTACAAAACTCTGTCAAAAGAAGAACTAGAAACTGCCAAACAAATTTGTTCAGAGATAGGAATTCAACAAATTCTTTTAGATTACGATGAGCTTCAAAATGAAGAATTTGTCAAAAATTCATCTGATCGTTGTTTTCATTGCAGATTGGAATTAGGGGATCATTTGATTGCTTTAGCAAACAAACATGATGTTAAACTAATTGTTGATGGAACTAATCTTGATGATTTAGGTGAATACCGTCCAGGTATTGAAGCACTAAAAAGAAACGGCATTAGGAGTCCTCTTGTAGAAACCAATTTTACAAAAAATGAAATTCGAGAAACTGCAAAACTAATTGGATTATCTGTATATGATAAACCATCTAATTCCTGTCTAGCTTCGCGTATTCCTTGGGGCCAGCGAGTCACAAATGAAAAATTAACTCGAATTGAATTGGGAGAAACATTTGTTAAACAAATTGCAAATGTAAGACAAGTTAGAGTTAGAGATCTAAACGGTATTGCTAAAATTGAAGTAGAGAAAGATCAAATTCCACTTTTTCAAGGAGATATATTGGAAAAAATTTCCAAAAAATTAATACTGATTGGCTTTTTATCTGTTCAAATTGATCCTGATGGATATAGACCTGGAAAAATTAACGTGATTGCAGATTGATATATCTTGATAATGCAGCATCTACACAAATCCATGATGATGTCTTAGATGCAATGCTGCCATATCTTAAAGAACAATATGGCAATCCTTCATCAATACATCGTTATGGCAGATTGGCCAATAAGGCTATTGAAAAAGCTCGAAAACAAATCGCATTGCTAATCAATGCAGATCCTGCAGAAATATTTCTTACATCTGGAGGAACTGAATCTAATAATATGGCACTATGTGGAATTGCTGCAAAAAAATCCCCCTCTAAAATAATTACTTCTTCTATTGAACATGATGCAATCTTAGAACCATGTAAAAAATTAGCAAAAAATGGATTTAACATTGTCTATCTACCTGTTGATAATCGTGGTATTGTGAATCTAGATGAATTAGCAAAGTTTCTTTCTGAAGATGTTTGTCTTGTTTCAATTATGTTTGGAAATAATGAAATGGGGACGATAGAGCCAATTGCACAGATTGCTCAAATGTGTAATGAACAAAAAATTCCATTTCACACTGATGCTGTTCAGGCAGTAGGGAAAATACCGATTGATGTAAAAAGTTAGGTATTGATTTGCTTTCTATTTCATCTCATAAAATTAATGGTCCTAAAGGAGTTGGTGCTCTATACATTCGAAATGGTGTTGATATTGATCCTCTTATTTTAGGTGGTGGTCAAGAACATGGTTTACGCTCAGGAACTGAAAATGTAGCAAATATTGTAGGATTTGGCAAGGCATGTGAACTTGCTAAAGTCAATTTATCTGAAAATATCTCGTATATGAGAAATCTTCGTGATAATCTTGTTTCTAAAATTACCCAAGAAATTCCATATGTTACTCTTAATGGTGATGTTGAAAATCGTTTACCAAACAATGCTCATTTTACTTTTCTTGGAGTTGCTGGTGAGGATTTGATTATAAAATTAGATGAATATGGTATAGCTGCATCTACTGGTTCTGCATGTTCAGTTCATACACAAAAAGCATCTCATGTTTTACAGGCCATGGGTTTTTCTCATGAACAAATCACTGGTTCATTAAGACTTTCATTGGGAGTGTTTAACAACCAACAACAAATCGATGAAACAGTAAGTGTATTGAAAAAAGTAACTACTGAATTACGTTCTGTTTCGCCATTTAAAGAAAAATATTCTTTTTAATTATATTCTAAATGTGTATTTGGAATCTATTTCTTGTAATTATTATTGTTGTTATAATTCCAACTGCTAGGATCATCACTGCGATCGTACCAAATTCTGGAATTATTGTAGTTCCTATTATCTCAATGTCTGAATCTCCTTCTTCAAAATTGATTGTAATTATTCTAGAATCTGTATTAGTTACTGTCTCTTGATAAGGTACTTCTATACCATCTATTATTATTATGAATGTGTCATCTGTTTGATCTTGTTTTTTTGCATCAAATGCACTTCTTGGCATTTCTAATGTGATAGACCCGTCATCGTCTGTTTCAATAATCACTATTAATGCCAAAATATCTTTGTCAACAAGCATATTTTTCACAACTCCTCCACTTATGGAATAATTGACATCAAATGTGCCGTGACTGCCAGCGTCTACTTCAAATATGTCTGTATCAACTACCTCTGATTTTGGTGAAAAGCTGAATTGGGTTTCTGCAACATTGCCCTCTCCAAATGATGCTCTTACAACATATTCGCCTGATTTAGTCCAGTATGGGCCTTCTGCAATTATTGTATATGAATAACTTCCGTCTTCTGCTACGTTGAATTGTGCTACATCTACCAAGTTACCTTGACTGAAAATTTGCATTGTTATGGGAGTACCTATTATGATGGTAGTTACTTTGCCTGAGATTACTACTGTGTCACCTTCTTTGTATGAATTTGAATTTGTTTTTATTGTGATCAGCGATTCTGCAAAAGCTGGTAGAGTGGAAATCATTCCTAAAATTAATAATGCAAAAATAATTTTAGTTTTCACAAAATTTATTGTTGTACGATTGTATATTTCCTTTACTATCAAAAATGAAAAAATGAAAAAAGTTGTGAATTTAGTATCTTGGCATAATGCTTAGTTTTGACTTTGCAGATACTGCAATTATTGATAT
>JAAUVF010000032.1 GCA_012030815.1 Nanobdellota archaeon
TAACGCCAGTATTACTTTTCCATCATTGTAAAATATCAAATGTTTTGATCCATTTCTGACATCTTTCAATTTGATCTGCTGGGACGGAGAGCGACGTACTTGTTCCAGATTTAGCCTCTATGCTAAAAATCATACTGGATTTAGTATTAACTGCCAATACGTCAGGTAATGCTATGCTGGGTGATCCTAATCTGAATGCTTTCCAGTTTTCTACAGAATTGAATCTTTTTACTAACGTATCTTCCCAATTATACCCACGCTGTCTTCGTGTTCGTGCAATTTTTTTATTGTCTTTTAATGGATTTTGTTTTATTATTGAAATTGAAGTCATTTTATCGCCCTATGTTTTTTATGTGTAATTCTGATATATTACCATGGGTAATTACAGAATAACCTTTTAGAAGAAACATGTTGATTATTTTAAAATCAAATATTGTTGATATTGCTTTTTGATTCATTATCTCGTAGTTTATTGTAATCCAACATAATTTTTGGTAGTTTGTCATCTGGATTTGGCGATATTTCATGTTTTTGACAATACATGAAATAATATGGCCAATTTTTTTTTGCTATTCTTTTGAAATCCTCGCCAATCATATGATCATACCAATCAATTATTGTTAGACCATATGCAAAGAATCTATTAAGATATTTGGCAATTCCAACAGGAATTTTTTTCTGTATTGCTAAAAAAGCAATTTCGTCAACAGTATTTAGATAATCATTTGCATATCTATGACAATCTTCTGTAGTTTTAAGAATAGAATTTTTATCTAATCTGTCTGTAAGATCCTCATGAAATCCTCTCAACAGTTGAGAATACGATACTTTTGTAGTTTCTCTAAGATTTCTCCAAGTTAGTATCAGTGTAATTACAAAGATTGTTGCCGTAATGGAGCTAATAATTACTGCCAATGTTGGAGTTTCAATTTTTAGCATAGATTGTAAAAATATACCATAAAGATTTAGGAGCATATCGTTATTCATTTTGCCGTATATTATAACATGTCTGGATAAATTAATTGAGAAATAATATCTTCAATTATTATCAAGACGATAATTTTTATTTTAGGATTAATCGCAATGAGTTTAAGAATGCCGTTTTTGTGATGTTAGTGATGCTTGAGCAACTGGCAAAAAATTTAAGCGTGTTAAAACAAGAATTTGTAAAAAAATACGACGGTCATAGTCATATTCAGGAGCTAATTCCTAGCAATTCTTCAGAATTTTTCCCAGCAAATGAATTTCATTTAAAATTATTACATCACTTTGTTGCAAAAAATCCAATTTATCATAATTCATATGAAAAAAAAATTGGTGGTATCGACTGTATCGTATATGAGGGAGACATTAACGAGTATTGGTTAAACAGTATCAAACACGGTTCTAGTTGTCAACCGTTTTACCCGACATGGGTTGTCTCTGCATATATTGCAGCGTCATTTGCAAAAAGATTTGGATATTCAGAATTGATAGATATAGGATCTGGAGATGGTAGAATTGCATTTTGTGCAAAAATTTTGGAGTTAAAATCAACTAGTATTGAAATTGATGATGCATTGATAGAGCTCCAAAATAATATTTTGTCTGCGACAAATATCAATTTTAATCCAATATGTGTGGATGCAATAGAATATGATTACTCTGCACTTGCTCTGACACGTCCTGTATTTTTTATTGGTGGATTACCTCAAATGGGAGGAGATGTTTTAGCAAAAAACATCATAGAGAAAATATCTGCAACAGATCTTAAAAAAAATACATGTATTGTATTTGCCGGAACGCATTCAAAGAGACAGCTTTCAGGAAATCAATCAATAGGTGGGTGGAGTTCATTGATTGATAATCATGGATTAAAAGTAATAGAAACCGTTTCACTTCCAACCATTTGGACTTTTGATCAGCAAGATGACACTCCTTACATCTATACAGAATTTACATAACTACATTAAAGATATTTCAAAATTATAACTTCCATCTATCATTCCACATTTTTTAATTTTAATATGTTGATCTACTACTGGGTTCCCTTTTGATAATTTTCCTATTATCCTGATACTATTTTCTATTTCAACTAAACAAAAATAGACATTATTTTGTTTTGAAAATTCTATAATTTTTCCGTCATGTGAGCCTTTTCTCCAAGAAACTTCTCTAAAGCATTTATTGCAAAATTCTGAAGGTGGCCACACTATTTTTTTACAATGAGTGCATTCTGCAACTATAAAATTTCCTTTTTTAAGCTCAGAATCAAAATTCATCTTTCTAAAACCAAAACCGTTGATGATGTTGCTGCAGCAGACATGTTGTGGACTAATCCTACTTTTGCATTATTTACTTGCCTTTTGTCTGCAGATGATTGTAGTTGTTGTGTTATTTCAATGGTTTGAGCTATTCCTGTTGCTCCTAATGGATGTCCAGAACCAATTAATCCACCACGTGGATTAATTTAATCATCTGTTACGTGTAATTCTTTTACTAATTCAACACCTTTTCCTTTATCTGTAAATCCTAATGATTCCAAAGCCAATGGTTCACAAACAGAAAATGCATCATGTACTTCTGCAACATCTACATTAGATACATCTTGTTTTGACATTTGAAATGCGTGTGTTGCTGCAATCTGTGTTGACTCCATTGAACTAAACGTGATATTTTTTGTAAATCCAGCTGAGGTTGTTTTTTGACCTATACCTGTAATCCAAATAGGTGTGTCTGTAAATTTTTTACATGTATTTTCTGATGCAAGTAAGATTGATGCTCCGCCTGTACAAGGTCTGGAACAATCATGTAATCTAAGATCATCAGTTAATTTTTTAGAATTCATGACATCCTCCAACGAGTATGTTTTTTCTGAAAGAGCATTTGGATTATTCTGGGATTGTTTATGATTTTTTACTGGAACTATAGCTAGCTCTTCATCTGTAACTGAAAATTCTCTTTTGTATGATTTTGTAAAAATACTTGCCCAAAAAATAGGATGTTTGAACTCCCCCCTTGAATTATCCCATTCTAAAATCTGTCCAGGGCTATCATATCTTTCAGCACCTGATACCAAGACCACATCTGCCAAACCTGCCGATATGTAAGAATATGCTGACACTATCGCATTTGTTCCTGAATTGCACAGACTTTCTACCGAATGAGCAATTTTAGGCTCAATTCCAGACATTTCTGATAAAACTGCAGATAGATATTTTGAGTTGTTGTTGGTAGATACCAATACTGCGTCAACATCATTTTTACTCAAATTTGGTGTACTGTCAAACAGTTTTTTTGTAGATTGCAGTAATACCGATTCAATTTTTGAATCATCTTTTGAGAACTTTGTTATTCCATATGATGCAATTCCTACTTTTGGCATTATCTTTCCTCAGAGAATGTTTTTGTAACCAATTTAAAAGAATCAATTACCTCTCCAACTGGATTAAATTGTATTGTTGGTAAATCAATTCCTGTATCTCGAAATTTTTGTAATTGTAAAATACATTGATCAGGTGTACCCGTTATTGTTAATGCTTTTAGCATATCATTTGAAATCAATTCGTGAATTGATTTCAATCCTGATTTTTTAAATTCTTCATATACATTATTTGTTTCATTTTTAAATCCATTTTTTGATAAAAATTCACGATATATTTTTCCAACTGAAATATAAAATGCCAGAGTTTGTTTTGCACGAGTAATTGCCTTCTCTTCATCTTCTGATACACATGTAATAATTTGACATGTTACATCAATTTTTCTTTTTGATTGCATTTTTTGTATTGTTTGTTTCATTTCATTTAATGGTCTCAAGTAAAAAATCACTCCATCTGAGATTTCCCACGATAAATCGACCATTTTTTGATTAACAGCTGCTAGATATATTGGAATTTTTACCCTATGTGGTTTTATTAATAGTGAGAAATTTTTAAGATTAAATATTTTTCCAGAATAATTTACTTGTTTTCCAGACAAAACTAGTTTTATAACTTCAACATATTCTCGCATTCTTGAAACTGGATTTACAAAATTATATCCATGAAAATCTTCAACTATTGTGGTACTGCTTGTACCCAGTCCTAGTATTAAGCGTCCTTTTGATAGTGTATCTACTGTTGCAGCTCCCATTGCAATCGATGAGGGACTTCTTGAGAAAATATTGATAATAGATGAGCCTATTTTTGGTTCTAATGCTTTTTGAGATACAGCACCTAACATGGAAAAATTTTCCATTCCCCATGTTTCGGGAATCCATATTGTATCTACATTTGTGTGGGATAATATCTCAGAGCATTCTAAGACTTGATTTACAGAAAGAAGGGAGCCTAAACTATATGCTGTGCGCATAGATTATCTGAAACAATTGGATATTCTAGTGTTTCCGAGATGTTTGTATTTTTCTAAAATTTGTATTACTCTTCGTACTCTGATGCTTCTAGAATCTCTTTTTTTGAGTTTTCGAGTTTAATACAAAACGGGCAATTACACATAATCGTCATTGTTAATTACAAAATTTGGATTTAAATGCCATAGTTAGTACCAATCTTAATTTTATTGAGCCTAGATGTATTGATACGTAATGATTCAGTTGTTCCACCATTATCCTCATTTGGTGGCTAAATCTCCGTGGAGTTGAACCAAAAATATGCTGTAGAATCATGTGTATTCTTTTAGCATTGTGTTAACTATGATTGAGGTTATTTATTATGAAATTAATTTCTAATCAGAATCATTGAGTGAACAAATTTACGCTGAAAAACCCGAGTCTGAGAGAACATTTTGGGATGATGCTACAAAATACGCCGCATCTAAAAATTCAGATGAGTCATTTGTAAGTGAAATTGCATACATGATGGTGACTCTTCACAGAACTGGCGCCTAAGAAAACAAAATTATTTTATTTTTTTGTTTAATTCTAGAGAACACTCTTCAATATCTTTGAATGAATCAATAGAATACCACATTGCATTTTTGAATTTTATGGTTGATAGTTTTCCTTTTTTTGCATAATCTGGAAAAACTGTTTTTTCTATATCGCCTTTTTTTGGTAAATCTCTTAATAGTTCTTTTTGTAAGTGATATATTCCTGCATTCATCCATACATTTGAAATTTCTTTTTTTTCTTTAAATTGAGATACTTTGTCATCTACTATCTCCATTATCCCAAATTTTGTTTTTAGTTCGATAGATGCAATTGAGTTTGGTATCTTTGTTAATTGATTAAGATCAATATCGGTCATGGTATCCCCATTTAAAACAAAAAAGATGTATCATTAATTGAGGTTCCTGCTTGTTTAATTGCTCCTCCAGTACCTAATGGTGTTTTTTCTATAGAGAATTTTATTTTGACTCCAAGATTTTTTTTTCATGGAAAGAAAATTTTCAATCATATCTGTCTTGTAACCGGGTAACATGATTGTAATTTCTTTAACGCCGAATTTTTTTAAATACAATATTTGCCATTCGATTATTGGGATATTGTTGAGAGGAACAAGTGGTTTTGGAACGTAATCTGTTATCGGTCGTAAACGCTTTCCTCTACCTCCGGCTAAAATTATTGCCTGCAATGAATTGTAATGATAGTTAAGACGTTATAACTTTACTTGGTTTTTAATCATTTTTTTGAAATGTTTTTTGTCGATATGTCTTGTCTTTTTTTACAAATTCCACAAAAAAGATATCCATCTTTATGTCTGATCCAATAATGACGTGTATGATCTTTTGATTTTTCCATGATTATTAAAAAAAATCAAACGTAGCCATGCCAAAATAGTATCCTATACTTGTTAATGCAACACTCCATATGCATGAACCTAACAAAGTAAAAACAAGAAACTTGATTGGATTCATATTAAAAATTCCAGCTGGAATTGATACAAGCTCACGAATTCCAGGAATTAATCTACCAATGATTACTGATTTATCTCCATATTTTGCAAACCAATGATCAGCTTTTTCTAAACTTTTTTCTTTAATTTTTGCATATTTGAGATATTTTATTAACCCTATTCGTCCTAGTTTTTTTGATATGATGTAAATTACAAATGCACCTGCCGTTGCACCACATCCTCCAGTAATTCCAACTCCTATAACATGAAATCCATTCATCCCATTTTTTAATATGACATACCCTGCCAATGGAAATATCGCTTCGCTGGGTATTGGTGGAAACACAGTTTCTAATAAAGCGGCAAAAAATACACCCGGATAAAGATTTTCAGATATCAATGAAACTATCCATTGAATTAATGCGTCTAGTTCGTTCAAATTATTTTTCTTCCGTTAAATAATAATGTAGTTCAGTATAACATTCAGTGCAATATTCTTGATCATTTGTATGATCACAGTCATACACTTTTGATACGTCATTATTGCATTTTGCACAAATTGGCATTGTTATCATTAAGATTTTTTGATTTTAAGTATGCCTAATCCAATTTGAATTATTCCTGCAACAATCAGAGGTATGGTTTCTGACATTACATTTCGTCCAGTTTCTTTTACTTCCTCAGGATCTGCATTTCCAATAACGACAATTCCACCTACAAGTATCAAAATACCTGCAATGATTATCATCAAACCAAGTGTTTTTGATTTACTCTTTTCTAGAAATAAAATATGCAATAAATGGTAATACTAAGGCAGGTAGTCCTAGACCCATACCTCTTATTTTATGATCAAATGGTATGAATCCATCTCCACTGTCAGAGGCATAGCCTACAGCGACATCTGCTCCATAAATTACTAGTAATCCAATTGCAATGCCGGTAATTATTAGTGCAATAATTAATGCCATACCGCATTTCAACTCTTATCAACTAATAAATCTAATTAGCCTCATGAACAATTAATTTATCTTTGATTAATTCTAATTCTTGTAATAACTGCTCTGTGGATTCCCCGTTAGTTCCAACAATATTGATATGACCTAATTTCCTTAATGGTTTTGAGATTTTTTTACCGTACATTTTAAGAAATATGTTTTCCTCAGATAACTCTATTGACTTGTATTCTCCCTCAAAATTTTTAGAACCTAAAATATTGTACATGATAGTTGGGAACACGAGTGTAGCATCACCTAACTCTAAACCTAGAATTGCTCTAAGATGCTGTTCAAACTGTGATGTTTTACTTGATTGTAGTGTGTGATGGCCTGAATTATGAACACGGGGAGCAATTTCATTAATTACAATTTCATCATCTTTTGTTACAAACATCTCTATTCCAAAAATTCCTGCACCTTTTAGAACTGCCATGGTTGTTTGTGTCAATGTTTTCAGCTTTTTTTGCAATTTTTTCAGTTACTCTTGCAGGAGCTATTGTTTGACGAAGAATACTTTCTTCGTGAATATTTTCTACGAGCGGAAATGTTTTGATTTGCCCTTTGGTATTTCTTGCAGCAATTATTGATACTTCCATTTTAAATGGTACAAATTTTTCTATCATTAAGTTTTTTTTATCAAAATAGTCAAATGCTTCTTGAATTTGTTTTGGGGAATTTATTTTAAAATTACCTCGTCCATCATATGCATCACGTCTAGCTTTTAGTAATGAAGGATATCCAAATTTGTTAAGACCTTGCTCCAAGTCAGAAATTGTTGTTACTGGTAAAAATTCTGGAACTGCAATATTATTCTGCAACAAAAAGGTTTTTTGTAAAAATTTATCCTGAATAATTTTTAATGTTTCTGGGGATGGATTGACTTCGGCGTCTTTTTCAACAAATTTTAAGACTTCGCTATCTCCAGATTCTATTTCATACGTGATGATGTCTGACCTTTTGGATAACTCAATTATTGCATTTTTATCTTTAAAATCTGCTATGATTTGCTCAGCCCCCACTTGAAATGCAGAGCAGTTTTCTACTGGGTCTAATACAATTATTTTTGATATATGTTCTGGCATTTTCTTGGCAGCTTCAGTTAGCATCATACCAAGTTGCCCCCACCAATTATGCCAAGCGTCTTACCCATACAATTTTTGTGATATTCGATTAAAAATATCTAATGCTATTTTATAATTAAAATTATTTTCTAGACAGGCTCGTCTTATGCGAGTGTTATACAAAATAACATACCTTTGATTAACTGCAAAAACATCATACAAATTATGTGATTCAGAGCACCACAAATGATCCAGAAATGGACAATTTATTGAAAATTACCAGTGTATTCCTAGTAAAACTAAA
>JAAUVF010000033.1 GCA_012030815.1 Nanobdellota archaeon
TATTGCTGAAAAAACAGTATTAGATTATCTTAAAGAAATTAAATTTGATTGTATTGTTTTAGGAGAAGAATGTGGTAGAGTAGAATTATCTAAAAACCCTAAGGGGTTTATCATTATGGATGCTATTGATGGTTCTGCTAATGCTGTAAGAGGAGTTCCATTTTTTTGTAGTTCACTTGCATTTGCAACCGAAGATAGATTAAGTTCCATTACAGATGGAGTAATCACAAATCTATCAACTGGAGACATGTATTGGGCATCGAAAAACAAAGGGGCATTTATGAATGAGATGAAAATTAAAGTTCATGATAAGGATCCAATTTACAAAATTATCGGAGTAAATACTTCAGGTGCAACATCTGAATTAATGAGACGATTATATCCAATCTTTGAAAAACATAATCACATAAGACATTTTGGAGCAAATGCATTAGAAATGGCTTTTTTGCGAGAGGTTTAATGGATATTTTTATTGATTTGAGAGATAAAATCAGGATTCAAGATATTGCTGCAGGATACATAATAGTAAAAGAAGCTGGTGGATTACTTTTGAATTCTAATTTGAATCCTCTTGATGCAGATCTTAGTTACAAAACAAGAATTTCATTTATTGCTGCAGCAAATCAAAAAATTTTAGATGATGTAATTTCACAAATAAAAAAATAAAATTATCTAAATGTATAATAAATTAAAGTGTGTATGGTGAAATTAAATTCTAAATAAATTATTTGAATTGTATCTATCCATATGATTCGTATTTGATTTCATAGCTACCATCTTTGCGTTTTTCTTCCTTTGTGACAAATCCTTTTGGTCCCAAGTATTCTATAACTCCGTCAATGGTACCTTGATAGCCACAGATGTAGACTTTAGTATTTGCAGTTGTGATTTCTTCTCCAACCATTTCTTCTAAAGGCGACACACCATTTTGTTTGGTTTAAAAAAGGATTCTACTCTACCAACATGGCCTGCCCATGATCTGTTAAAGAATTCTTTAGGTCTACTAATGGCTGCTCTATATTTAAAATTCCATTGATCTTTTCCTCTTTCAATACTTTCATTTTCTAAATTTGTCAGTAACTCTTTGTAACTTAGCTCATCAACATAACTTGCTCCATGTAAAACAATAATTTCTCGTTTATCTCCAGTATCATGTAGATGTTTAGCAAAAGCAATGAATGGTGCGAGTCCAGTTCCACCACCCACACAAACAATTCTTCTAGTATCAGGTTGACCGTTTGGTAATTTATCATCAATTAGTAAAGCGTTTCCAGTTGGTTCACCAAGATAGACTTCATCGCCAACATTTGCATAAAATAATTCAGTAGTAACACGACCAGGTAAAGGTTTTCTAACCCATCTAATTACAAATTCAAAATAATCTCTGTTTTCAGGATGAGATGCAATTGAATATGCCCTACGAACAATCTTTTGTTCAGAGGGGATTGGTAATCCTATAGTTAGAAATTGGCCAGTAGTGTATTTTGGCATTCCATTATTTGGAACTAGCCTAATAACAACAAGATCCTCTTTGAGTAATTGCATGTAAGTGATCTTTGCTTTATGCTCTACTACCATCAGAATAATTTTTGTTACTTTGGATAAATGTATTTCTGTCTGGTTTAAATTTTAGATATGAATGGAATAGAACAAATTTTGATATAAAAATAATATCTATAGTTTTAGTGATAACCTTAGCAATGATAGTACATGGACCTCAATTTTTCAGTTATTATCGGATTAATTCAGATTTATGAATGAATATTTTCTTTTGATATTTATATCCAGTAAATAGACTTTGAGTATGGCTAAACTAAAGTGTGACGATTATGGTTTTGAATGTGATTTTATAGCAGAAGGAGAGATAGAGCAAGTAATAGAAGATTTTGGAAAACATACTGAAGAAATACATGGGATAGATTATTCAAAAGAAGCCTTAATGCAATTCATACTTAGAAAAAATAATAAAACAGATTAGCAATTATTTGTTGTTCAATAAATTTGAAGGTTATGCAGTAATGTGTTTCATTGTTGCTTCAAGAATTGGAATTTCTTTTTCAATTATTTTCTCTACAGCAGGAACCATACCTATTCGAGATTTCAAATTTTCTTCATGGATTTCAGCAATTTGATCTCTAAACAGTAATTTAATTCCAGGTAATGCAGTAATTCCTTCATCAACTGTTCTTGGATCTGATAAATCTAAAATTAACGTACCTTTCTTTTTTTCTTCCATAACTAATTTTAATCGGTCATATGTAATTAAGAAATAATCAGCGGTTGTTGCAACAAAAACAATATCATATTTATCAAATCCTGCTAAAACTTCTTCAAACGTAATTGGTTTACCGCCCAATATTTTAGAAAATCCAGTTGAACGCTCAATTGTTTTGCTTGTAACATCAAACGCGAATCCTTTTTATTAGGGTTTTAGCAACTCTAGCAGCAGATTCCCCTGTACCAATTAACAAAATACGTTTTTTAGCATCCAAACCGGCTTTTTCATCTACAATTTTAACAGATACATCCCCAAGAGATATTACATTTTTACTAATCCCAGTTGTTTCTCTAATACGAGAGGCAATTCTTATAATATTTTCAAATAATTTGTTCAAAACATCACCTGAAACATTAATCTGTTTTGCATGTGAAAGTGATGATTTAATTTCATTCAATATTTCTTCTTTGCCTATAACTACGGATTCCAAACCACAAGCTAATCTCAACAAATTAACATAGACATCAGTGCCTTTGTAAACTTCAAGAGTTTGATCAAAGTGATCAATATCAATTTGCTCTAGTTCAGATAGAGATGCCCAAGTTTCTTTAATTTGATTTAAAACTAAGCCTTTTCCTTCAGCTCTTCTTCCATCTGGAGTATCTTCTGTTTCTAAATTACTGATTGTGAATATTTCAACCCTACTAGCAGTCTGAATAATCAAACACTCTGCAACACCTGGAATTTTTTTAAAAGTTTCACATGCAGTTTTAAGATCGTTGAATCGAAATCTGGATAATGTGTGTAAAGGAACATTTTGGAAAGTCACTCGTGCATTAATAATATCAAAATTAATTTCGCTCAAATCATCACCATTTATTCTCTAAGTTTGTTCCTTCCACCTTTTGCAGTACGGAAAACATTCATGCCGATATGATAATTTTCATAAATAGATTCTAAATATTCTATTTCTTGTTGTGTTGAAATTATATCTTTTTAGATGTATTTGGATCATTTTTTAATTTCCTAAGTTTCTGTTTAGTATCTTCTAAGAATTTTCCTACCCCAGATTCATAATTGGACATTCCACCAAATTCTGGACTCAGTACATGTTGTGGAACATATTTCGGAGTGTTATCTGTTGGAATCTCCACTTTTCTTGTAAGTTCATCTTGTTCTTCAGCTGAAAGAATTGGTCTTGGAAATCTATCTTTTTTTGCTAAGAAAAATTCAGGTTCTCCCATTTCTCTTCTAAAAATTTCCTCGCCTTTACGTTGATTAGTAAATGTAGGAGCTTTTGCATTTGTTGCTTTTACCTCAGCTGCAATTGCTTTGTATTCTTCTTCTGCTGCGGCTTCTGCAGCGGCTTTAGCTGCTTCAGCTTTTGCGATTGCTTCTTTTGCAATTTTTTCTGCTTCTTCAGCTGCTTTAGCTGCAGCGGCTGCTTTAGCAGCTGCCTGTGCTGCAGCTTTTGCTTCCTCAGCTGCCTTTGTTCCTTCTGCTGCTTGCGCTGTTTCTTTTACTTTAGTTACAACATCTGCTTTGGCATTTTTTTCTGCAGTTGTCTTATCATCAGCTTTAATTTTAGCATCTTCTGCGATTTTTAGATTTAGATTGTGCAGTTTCTTCTGCAGATATCTTTTCAGAAGTTAAATCATCGATAGGTACTGTTTCTATCTTAGATTCATTGTTCTCTTTAGACATCAAATTTTACTAAAATTGCCTGAATTTTAATATTCTTGTAAGTGAAATTTTAAGAGATTATCTCTATGAAACAAATATGACGCCAAAAATTAGGATGTAAATTTCCTGCTTGATAATTCTCAATATTATATAAAAATAAGAGATTTAGATCGATATAATAGCAAAAATAGAAGATGAAATGGTTTAGAGATAAATGGCGCCCTCGGCGGGATTTGAACACGCGTCTCAACCGTGACAGGGTCGAATTCTAGACCGGACTATACTACAAGGGCCCGAATTGTTTCAAACAAATTGCCAGATTAAAAGTTTCTGCAAGAGAAAAAATTTTGTAAAAGACTAAATTATACACGTCAAGCATTTTTGTTAGGGGTCTATAGCGCAGCCAGGTAGCGCACCGGACTTTTAATCCGGTTGTCGTGGGTCCGAATCCCACTAGACCCGCTCCTATTTTATTAATTCAATGATTTTATCAGATAGTGCATCTAACGCCTTAGAGACATTATTATTTCGTTTTGTGGCATTAATTCTGTAATTATTGATTTTTTTCATACGTTCTTCAATCATTCTTTTTTGCTCATCATATCCTGAAGAGCCAAAGGACTTTCTATCTTTTAGAGACGATGTGATTGTTGTGGATTGAATAATTTTCAGTATTAAATCAGGGTTAGTTTTTGCATCTTGAGCAATTTTTGAAATTTCTTTTATATTTAATTTATTAAGAGTTTTGTTGGATTGATGTGCTAATTGAACTAAACCTCCTGCAATTTTATGGGTAGTTCTAAATGGAATTCCATTCTGAACCAATTTTTCTGCAATATCAAGTGCAATAAGATAACTAGACTCTGCCGCTTTTTTCATTTCTTTTTCATTAACATGTAATGTTAAAAGAATGGATTTTAAAATCAATAATGCACTAATTGAAATTTTAGATGTTTCCCATATAGATGATTTAATTTGTTGTAAATCACGTCCATAGCCAGAAGCTAATCCTTTAACAGTGGTAAGAATAGCAGTAAGATTTCCAATTACTTCTGCAGTTTTTCCTCGAGTTAGTTCTAAAATATCAGGATTTTTCTTTTGTGGCATAACACTTGACGGAGAGGTAAATTCATCAGATAATTCTATAAAAGAAAATTCAGAAGTTGACCAGATTACAAAATCTTCAGAAATTCTACTTAAATTAGTCATCAATATTGCAGTCATTGCAACATATTCAGCAACAAAATCGCGTGTACTTGTTGCATCAAGCGAATTTTCAACAATTCCATCAAATCCTAACATCTTTGCAGTACTATGTCTATCAATTGCAATACTAGTGCCACCAACAGGTCCTGCGCCTAAAGGACTTTGGTTGACATTGATAAAAGTAGCATAAAGACGATCAAAATCCCTAAACAATACATCTGCCTGAGCTAAGAGATAGTGCGAAAACAAACCTGCCTGAGCTTGTTGGAGATGTGTATAAAGAGGCATTATTGTTTTTTGATGGTTTTTGGCCAAAGACACTAATGCTTCAATTGTATCTAGCAAAAAATTACAAAGAATATTGATATCATCACGAATTTTCATCCGAATGTCTAAAGCAACTTGATCATTTCGTGATCTGGCAGTGTGCATTTTCCACCACTTGTAATACCCGCTTTTTTTATTACAAGCGTTTCAATTAATTCATGAATATCTTCTGCGCCAGAACTAGTATCAAATTTTTCATTTTTTAAAGATGTTAATGCGAAAAGAATCTTTTTTGCATCATTTTTTGTAATGATTTGATTTTCATATAACATTATAGTGTGAGCTTGACTTCCCAGAATATCATAAAGTACTATTTGATCATCATCTTTTATTGATGATACATAATCTAAAGTAATATCACTCAAATCAGTACCAAGACGTGAACGATACATTAACTATTCTTCTAGAATGGTTATATATAGCATCAACGTTTTTTTCTACATGAGTCAAGATATCAAACAACTTAGAGTGAAAATTTTTGATGAATTATCAAAAATCGTAGATCCTGAAATCAATACATCTATTACAGATTTAGAATTAATTGATGAAGTTGATATTAACAATAGTAATGTCAAAGTAGATTTACATCTAACTAGTCCATTCTGTCCAGCAGTTTTTGGATTTAAAATATGTCAAGATGTTCATGATAATCTTTTGAAGGTGGATGGAATCGATGATGTTAAAGTAAATGTTTCAAATCACTTTATGGCTGAACAGATTAACAATCAGGTAAATAATAGCCCAAATCCAAAAAAGAAGAATTAACTTCTAAATCCTAACATATAACCACGAAGTAATTGAATACCCATGGCTGGGTCTACACCTTTAGGGCATACTTGGCTACAAGAGCCTGCAAAATGGCATCTCCAAATACCATGAGAGTCATCAATGATTTTTAATCGATCATCTTTTCCTTTATCCCTGCTATCAGCAACATATCGATATGCTTGAGCTAATGCCTGAGGTCCTACAAATGAAGAATCAGTCGCCATTGTTGGACATGCAGAATTACACAATCCACATTTGATACAATTTGAGAATTGGATATACTGTTCTAGTTCATCAGGTGATTGTAGGTATTCTTTTTCATTATTTGAAATTTCAGTGTCATCACGAATTAGATATGGTTTTACTTTGTGATGTGTATCAAATAATCGTTCAAATTTAACGGCCAGATCACGAATGATTGGAAAGTTGTTCATTGGTTCAACAGTTACAACATTTGAATTTAATTCACTAATTTTTGTAAAACATGCTAGTCTAGGTTTACCATTAATAATCATCCCACATGAACCACATGTAGCTTGTCTACAAGAATATCGAACTGCTATAGAGTGATCGAAATGCTGTTTAACATCAAGAATTGCTTCTAATACAGTAGTCCATTTTTCATATGAGATATTAAATTCCATAAATTTTTTAGCGTTATCATTTGCAGGATTATATCTTGCAATACGTAGAGTAATAGTTTTCATTGTATTCTTTTCGGCTAAACTTGATTCTTGTGCCATCTATACCATCCCCGTGTTGACCATTATTATTGTTCGTGAACCATATGCTATTAATACAATCATAGCAACAACACAACCATAAGATACAGCTTTTTCATATGTTCGACCCTGTTTTAATTCAAGTAAGATTACTCTTAATCCATTAAATCCGTGTATAGATAGTAAGATCAAGATTATTTCAAGCATTCCAGCATAGGGTAAGAATTTGTAATTTGCAATTACACTATCATATTCCAAAGATTGTGCAAATCCTTGAGTAAGACGCATCAGTATGTGAACTGCAACAAGTGCCACTGCTGCTAAAGCGGTACCATAGTGTATTTTCATAATAATGCTTTCTCTCATTTTATTCACCAAACATTACCGCTAGTCCGTACATCATTGCAATTGCAGCCAGAATTATTGCAGAGTAGATACCCATTTTGTGTCGGATATTTTGTGAGGCTGGAATGTATGGATAATCAGGTCTTGCAGGTTTACCTACACCAATTCCACCATGTCCAAGCATTACTCTAATTCCATTGACAGTGTGAAAAACACACATTGCAATGACTATAGCCAAAATAGCATGACCCTCATTTGTTTGGGTCAATGCAAGAAATTCATTCCATCCAACTTGACCTTTTAAAATTGAACTAGTTTCATAAATATGACCAACAAAATATGCCAGTAATCCTAATCCACTTAATCGCATTAACAGATATGCTACTCTTTCAATTCCATATCTTCTAGGATTAATCATCCCACCAATACCTTCTTTGTGTTCATCCTGATTAGTCATCTAGTATTTCCTCTCTACTGGTTGGTATTTAGTAATTGTTACAGGATGTGTTTTCATAATTGGTTCTCTAGGATCATAGTATGCTAGAGTATGATGTAAAAAGTTTGCATCATCACGTTTTGGATAATCAGTTCTTGCGTGTGCACCTCTAGATTCTTTTCTATTAATTGCTCCAAGCAAAACAATTTCTGCAACTCTAAACATTGAATCAAGTTCCATCACATTTGAAAAATTAGTATTGTATTCTTTTGTCTTTGTTCATCAACATGTTTCCAGGTTTTGTTCTTTTAGTTGAGAATTTTCTTTAGTCCTTCAAC
>JAAUVF010000034.1 GCA_012030815.1 Nanobdellota archaeon
GTTCACCAACAATTATTGTCGATGGATATAGAAAAGCTGACAAAAAAAGCAAAACAATTCCTTCAAGAAATATCTGAGACTGTATCTGCAAATGACAAAACAATTCTAAATAAAATTGCAAAAACATCTATGCAAACAAAATTGGTAAGAAAAAGACTCTGATCAATTAGCCGATATTATTGTAAAAGCAGTACTTGCAGTTGTTGAAAAAGAAGCCGAAAAATTTATTGTTGACATTGATGATATTAAAGTAGAAAAGAAAGCCGGTGGCTCAATTAAAGATTCAGTTATTATCCAAGGAATAGTACTTGATAAAGAAATTGTTCATGGTGGAATGCCAAGAAAAATTACTGATGCAAAAATTGCCTTAATTAACAAAGCATTAGAAATTAGTAAAACTGAAACTGATGCAAAAATTAACATTTCTAATCCACAACAATTGAAATCATTTCTTGATGAGGAAAATAGAATGTTAAAGAATATGGTCGATAAAGTAATTGGTTCTGGAGCAAACGTAGTATTATGTCAAAAAGGAATTGATGATATGGCTCAACACTATCTTGCAAAAGCAGGAATTATAGCAGTTAGAAGAATCAAAGAAAGTGATCTTACTAAACTTGCAAAAGCAACTGGTGCTAGAATTGTAAATAATCTAGATGATATTTTTGAAAAAGATCTAGGTGATGCTCAACTAGTTGAAGAAAGAAAAATTGAAGAAGACAAATGGGTATTCATTGAAGGTTGTAAACATCCAAAATCTGTCACTTTACTTTTACGTGGTGGTTCTCAAAGAGTAGTAGACGAAGTAGAGAGATCAGTACATGATTCACTTATGGTAGTAAAAGATGTAATTGAAAAACCAGAAATTGTTGCAGGAGGCGGTGCTCCTGAAACTTATGCTGCAACTAAAATAAGAAGTTGGGCAAAATCATTAGAAGGTAGGGAGCAACTAGCTGCTGAAAAATTTGCAGATTCTTTAGAATCAATTCCATTAACCCTTTCAGAGAATGCTGGTATGGATCCAATTGACACACTTACAGTTCTTCGTTCTAGACAGATGAAAGGAGAAAAATGGACTGGAATTGATGTTATGAAAGGTAAAATTGGAAATATGAAGTCAAGTGACATAATTGAGCCATTAGCAGTTAAACTTCAGATTGTTTCAGCAGCTGCAGAAGCTGCTTGTATGATTCTTAGAATTGATGATGTTATTGCTACACAAAAGTCTGCTGGACCACCACCAGGAGCAGAAGGTGGAATGCCTGGAATGGGAGGTATGGGTGGAATGCCTGGAATGGGAGGTATGGGTGGAATGGGTGGCATGCCTGATATGGGCGGAATGATGTAAATCATTTTACTGAGAAATAATTTTTCAAAAGTTTATTTGATTATCATATTTACAAACCATGTTGAATAAAACTACATCAAAATGCTAACAGGATTCAAGTATGTTTACTTGATAGCATTTTTGCATTACTTTCAGGATTTTTCATCCATTAATTACCCACACAAGTTTTGACAGTGTAGTTATCGGAGTTATTGTCTTATTCATTGGTTTAGCAGGTAGTATTTTGCTTTACAAAGCTGCCATTTCTGAGAAAAGAAGAATGATATTTCTTGGTGTAGGTTTTGCGTTGATATCTATTTCATTATTCTATATCTTTCAGATTACTGGAAGAGTCTAGATATCAAAATACAGATAAAATTCATGTGGATGTGGTCTGATTGAAATTTCACGTTGATCTCTTTTGCCCAATTCTATTAACATATCAATTACATCATTTGTGTAAATCGAATTAAGGAATTTTCTATCACTTTCTAATTCATCAAGTGCTTCACCTAAACTTTTTGGTAATACTCCTATTCCTCTTTTAGCTCTATCAGATTTTGTCATTTTAAAAATATCATCACGAACTTGATCACCAGGATCCATTTTCTTTTTAACCCCATCCATTCCAGCTGCAGTAACTGCAGCAAACACAAGATATGGATTTGATGAAGGATCAGGAGCTCTAAATTCAAGCCTCTTCAGATTAGCATAATTTCTACCTTTAAGATGTTGAGGTACTCTAACTATTGCAGATCTGTTACCTGCACTCCATGCGATATAAGCTGGTGCTTCATAACCTGGAACAAGCCTATGATATGAATTGGTAGTAGGATTACAAATTGCAGATAATGCTTTTGCATGATTGATAATTCCACCACAAAAATATTTTGCAGTTTGACTTAATTCATCTGTATCATCAGGATCATAAAACACATTTTCTTTTCCTTTCCACAAGCTTACATTAACATGCATACCAGAACCTGCATCCATTGCAATTGGTTTTGGCATCATAGTTGCAACTTTTCCATATTTTTGTGCTACATTTTTTATTACATATTTGTAAGACTGTGCAGCATCAGCAGCATTTGTCAAGTAATCATATTTGATATCAATTTCACATTGACCTGCAGTAGCAACTTCATGATGATGATTATCACATATTATGCCAAAATCATTATTCAAAATATTTACACATTCATTTCTAAAAGGAGTCAAAGTATCTGAAGGAGTACTTGGATAGTATCCTTCTTGAAGACCCATCGGATATCCAGTTCCTTCATTATTCCATGGAGCCTCTTTTGATTCAATTGAGTAGGACTGACCTTTGTATGGAGTTAAAACATCCCAATGAACTTTATCAAACACAAAAATTCTACTTCTGGACCCCAAGCACTATAATCAAAACCTTGAGACTTCACATATTCTTCTGCTTTTTGTGATATTCCTCTAGGATCTCTAGATAGTCTACCTCTATTTCCACCCCAATAGATATCACATAACAGTCTTGCAGTCTTATTTTCAGTCATCCATGGAATGATGGCAAAAGTATTGGGATCAGGTTTTAAAATAAGATCTGAATCATCAACATCAGTAAAACCGATAATAGATGAACCATCCAACTTTGGTAATCCATCCCTCATCTGTTCAGGGGTAAAAGTTACCGCTGAAATAGTAGTATGATGAAAACGCCCAGTAAGACCAGTAAACTGTAGATCTATGAACTGAATTCCTTCATGTTGAATTCTGGCAAATACTTCATCTGGCGAATATGTCACTTGAAGTGCTTTTCCATGACTAACTTTATAGGGCAATTTTGTGCTTCAATCAAACACAAATACATCCGAGATTTAAGGATTAGGTAAGAAATGTCAGAAACAAACGAAATAGATCTTAACAAATTACACCATATAGTCCTACGAGAAACTGAAAATGATTCTATACAAGAAATTAATCATGATTTCTATAGGCAACTTTCAGATTTTATTGGTGACTTAAAAAAACAAGAATTTGACGGAGTAGAAAATAATATCAAAAAAGTCATTATTGATACCGCAACAGAACTAACATCACTTTTAATCAATATTAGACTCGAAAAAATCTCTAAATCTGGTAATATTTATTTTCAAAATCTTTTAGATGAAGAAAAATTTATTCTTGATGCAGAAGAAGAACGTAGAGAAAGAACTGAAATGATTCTTTCTGCAACAATTAATGGAAAATCAAAATTCCTTGAATCCATCTCTCAAAATCATAAAACTAAGACTATTGTTGTTAGATTTCTTCAAGAAGTGGATGAAATTATAGGCGCTGATCTAGAAAAATATGGACCTTTCAAAACAGAAGATATTGCAACAATACCCTATGAAAATGCTCAGGCATTAATTGCTAAAAATATTGCCACTAAAGTTCGTTGGGAAGACTAGATAGAAATTATACCCTAATTACTTTCATTTATGACACATACAGGAGTAGATGTAATTGACTTCCTTCTTTATACAATTTATCCAGTAATTGGCATCTTTATAGTTGAAGCAATTTGTAGAGTAACTAAAACTCCAAAATGGATTAAACTCTGGGTACAAGCAGCTATATCTATAGGATTTGGAATTTACTATTGGTTTGTACTACCTGCCCCACAAAATTTTCCATTAACTGCAATGGTGATGTTTGCTCTTGCTTTGGCCTTAATTTATCAAGGAAGACGTGCAAAAATATCTCCTGACAAAAGTCCATATTAGTTGTTCAGCTAATCTTTGAATTTTCGAAATATTCTTTTGAAAACATTTTGTTTATTTGGACCTCCATTCCTGATTACCTTTTTCTCCCCAAATCTACGAGCTCTAATCTGAGTTAACTTTACACACCTGTGTTCTTCTGGAAGTCTATGCTCTGAGCAAAATGGATCTTTACAATAATTACACTGAAAAGGCATATCTACCATATCTCCACAATAAGCGCATTTTTCAGGTTTCACATACATACTGCAAACTTTCTTCTATTAAACTTGCTTTGATTCGTTTTAAAAATTAAATTTTTAAAAAATTTAGGTAAACGTTTTTACGATGTTGAAATTAAAAATAATTAAGTGGATATTGATGATTAACAATAAAGTAGCAATAATCACAGGTGCAAGTAGCGGAATAGGATTTGCTACAGCATTAGCACTTTCAAAGGCAGGAGCGAAAGTTGCAATAGGTGCACGACGAACTAACATGCTTGATGAACTAGAAAAAAAGATTAAAGAAAATGGTGGAGAAGTTTATTCTCAAAAATTAGATGTTACTAAGAGAAACGAATGTAATTCCTTTATAGATAATGTTTTAAAAAATGGGGTAAGATAGACATTTTAGTAAATAACGCTGGACTTATGCCTCTAAGTTTTTCAAAAATTTGAAAATTGATGAGTGGGACCAAATGATAGATGTCAATATTAAAGGAGTTTTGTATTGTACAGGAGCAGTTATCACACATATGCTTGAAAATAAGTCTGGTCATATAATCAATATCTCTTCAGTCGCTGGAAGAATAGTTTTTCCAGCAGGCAGTGTTTATTGTGCCACAAAACATGCAATTACTGCTTTTAGTGAAGGATTAAGACAAGAACTAAGTGTACGAAAAAATATTCGTGTTACATGCATTGAACCAGGCGTAGTTGCAACTGAACTAACAAACACTATCACTGATGAATCATTACAAGCATTTGTTGAAAGTGCCAAAAAAATGGAATCGTTACAAGCTGAAGACATTGCAAATGCAATTGTTTATGCTGTCGAATCACCCAATCATGTAAATGTCAATGAAATTCTAATTAGACCTACTACACAAGATCGTTAAATTGACATCTATTCCACACGTGTTAATTCTTGGTGGAGGTTTTGGAGGATTATCTGCTGCAAATGAAATCAGAAATAACCTTTCATCATCACAAGTTAAGATAACAGTTATTGACAAAAAAGACTGGTTTATGGTAGGGTTTGCAAAACTTTGGATAATCAAAGGTACACGAACATTTGAAAATTCAATAGGTTCACTAAACCAGCTTATAAAAAAAGAAATTAATTTTATAAAAGAAGAAATTATTCAAATTGATCTTCAAAACAAAAACATCAAAACTACAACTCAAACATTATCATATGATTTTTTAATTATTGCAATGGGTGCTGTATTAGCTCCTGAAAAAATTCCAGGACTTGTGGATAATGGAATGAATCTTTATGAGCATAATCAATTAACCGAAATTCATAACAAATTAAAAAAAATGAAATCAGGCAATATAGCTATATCTATTATGGGCATGCCATACAAATGCCCTCCAGCACCATTTGAGGCTAGTTTATTGATTGATTCAATGCTAAGAGAAGAAGGCACTAGAGATTCAATACAAATTCACTTCTATAGTCCAGCACCAATAACATTACCTGCAGCTGGTCCAGAAATAAGTCAAAAAATCCTCAGTTTGATAAATTCTGAGAATATAATTTTTCATGATTCTTGTAAAATAAAATCCGTAGAAAAAAATAAATTAATTTTTCAAAATGGGGAAGCACATTTTGATTTACTTCTTGCTGTTCCTCCTCATATTGCTCCAAAAGTAATTTATGAATCTGGATTAGCAAAAGAAGGCGGATTTATACCAATTAATAGAGATTGTAAAACACCATTTGAAAATGTATACGCAGTAGGTGATGTAACAACATTAACAATTATTGATACTATGACTGCTCCTAAAGCAGGTATATTTGCAGAAGGAGAAGCCATAACAGTGGCAAAAAATATTATATCTTATATCCTGTTAAAAAAAGAATCTTTATTGTATGATGGAAAGGGAGGATGCTTTATTGAATCTGGAAGAGATACAGCATCTATAATCGAAGTAGACATGTTTTCAGAATCGAAACCAACAACAAAATTAACTGACTCTACATCTAAACACTTAGATGAAAAATTACAATTTGAGAAAGATCGACTTTCAAAATGGTTATGATCAGATATCTTTTTTATTTTCTTTTGTAAGATGTTCTAAAATTGCTTTTACCTCAACACCTAAACCTAGTGTATCTTTTGCTAAATCCAATTTTTCAGGGATACTCTGTTTAAAATTTTCATCTTCATTTTCTATTCTAATTTTTTGAATACAATCTAGATGATCTTGATCATTTCCAGAAATTCTATGACAAATGCTACAAATTTTCATTAATTATAGATATTAACCCGACGATTTAATAATTTCATTTTGTGCCTCTTTCATGAGGGGTCGTAGTCTAGCTTGGTATGATACTAGTCTGGGGGACTAGTGGTCGCAGGTTCAATTCCTGCCGGCCCCATTACAATTTTAATATTTTTAGAATATTATCAAAACTTTTTCGTGTTTGTTCTTGCTTGTATGCTCTTAAAACATCAATAATTTTTTCTTTTTGTGGAATCTTGTAAATTCTTTGAACTTTTTTAGCTATTCCTGAACCAATAAAAATTGCCTGAGTAACTGATGTTACATTGGATGCTCTTCTACTTACACTAGAACTTTCAAAATCAATTATGGTTGGTTTTAATTTACCAACAATAACATGTTTAGTAATACTACTTAATTCACCATGATCAAATCCCATCTGATCTAATCTATAACAATCTTCTAAAATGTTTCTAACTACAGATTTTAATTTTTTAGAACTTCCTACACCTTTTAGGGATTGAATCCAATCTCCAATTTTATCTCCATCAAGATATTCCATTACTAAAAAATTTTTACTTACATCATAAAGTTTGGGTCCTACATTCACCGTATTAGTCAATTTTAGTAATTTTGCTTCACTTTGCATTTCACTTCTTTGAGAATCAGTTCTTCTGATCTTTAATGCAACTATATTGTTTCTTTTTTTTGCTAATACTACTACTCCAACATACCCTTTCCCTAAAATTTGTAGATTACCAATTGTTGTTTGACCAATAAGTGAAACTGATTTTATTTTTAATTTTTCTAATTCCGATACTCTTGATTGGAGTTGGCGAGGAGTAGCTTTTGGGTAACCAAGAATTTTTGAATATGGTTCTTTTATGAATTTTTTAATTGGAATGAAAGATTGTGCCATTAGTTGAAGTAAGATCTAAAACTGCCTCTTTAATTGATTTGCTTAAATTTTTATTTCCAACTGTAACTTTAACCCCATTCTTAAAGTCACTTTGTAATCCTTTTGGGATACCTGATTGAAGATTATTTTTCAATAAATTCATCATAAATTTTACAGCATCACTATATTTTCTTTTTTCAAGTGAGATTATTTTTTTATCCTCATTAATCCACATTAATTCAGTTTTTGTAATGTTTTTTGAAATAAAACTATTACAATCATTTTCTCTAAAAAACTCTGGACCATTTTTAGAATAATTTGTGGGAATCTTAGTTGATTCTAAAAGGAAAAAAGATAAGCCTCACTTTGTTCATCAGAATACGCTTTACTACGTAAAACATGAAAACCTCCTAATTCTAATTGAGTTGAAAGTGAGGTAGTTGCTCGCTTAATTTGACCCCAAATTATATCTGGACTTCTCATCTTAAAATTGAATTTTATTACAAGTATGTTTTCCCAATTATTTTTTAACGGTTTTAACTTCATTGGTTTAAAATATTCTATTTTGGGTTTATTCTGAAATGCTCTACATGA
>JAAUVF010000035.1 GCA_012030815.1 Nanobdellota archaeon
TCTTAACTAAAAGATCTCTTGCGATTTTTAATTGCATAAATTGGAACTATCATCATGCCAATTAATCCAATTATGAGAACATATAGAGAAATAAATCCTAGCGATTTTTTACCTGCATCTGGTTCTGGTCCTATCACTCCTGCGATTTTAATTTCTTTTTCGTTTTAGGTTTTCTAATCACTAATTTGTATGTTCCAGACGTATCAATCTTGAATTGTCCTTCAAAATCTTCATTGATTGATTGAGATTCTATTTCACTGTCTGATGGATCTAAAATTTTTGTCATAACGTTATCGTTTGAATCAATTATTAGAATCGCATAAATTCCATTTTTTGTTTCTGTACTGTCTAATTCTACAGGAATTGTCAAATTTTCTCCAACTTTAATTTGCCCTTCTTCCTTGATCAAATCCTCAAAGATTACTTGATTTCCATAAAATGATAAAATTATTCCTGCACATACTATTCCACCTACAATCACAAAAAGAATGCCTGTTTTTTGCATACCCTACCTATTGTATTCTTTAGTTTAAACCTAATTTTTTTAATAAATGTTAATTCATTCTCTGTTCAAAAATTAGTGTAGGCTAAATAAGTTAGCCTAGGCTAACTTTTAAATAAACAAATTGGCGACTATGATTAAACTTGAAATTTAATTCGTTCAACTGTAATGTTGATGCTAACTGCAATTATCGGTATGTCTACAATACTTATTTTTACATCCTTTTCTGAAGCTCAATTAGAACAAAAAACATTTGTCACTCATTCAGGACAAATAATCAAGACATCTGGCGATGTCTTAGATCCACTTTACACTGTCTCTACTGTTGAATTTGATCCTATGAAATATCTACGGGAGTTCAATTATGGACGGATTTTACAATTACCTGATGGTACTATTTTGAGAGAATATACCATTATTGCAGAAGATGATAAAATACAAGAAATATCTCCTGGTGTTTTTTACAATGTTTGGACCTTTAATGGTACGGTTCCTGGACCCACAATTCGTGCAACTGAAGGAGATATAGTTAGAATAAATTTCATTAATTATGGTTCTAAATCACACACAATACATTTTCACGGAATTCATCCAGCTGGAATGGATGGAGTGTTCGAACCAGTTGGTCCAGGAGGAGGTCAATTTACTTATGAGTTCATTGCAGGTCCTGTAGGTGTACATCCATATCATTGCCATGTGATGCCGCTTGAAGAACATATTGTACATGGATTGTATGGTGTTTTCATTGTTGATCCTAAAGAAGCAAGACCTCAAGCTGATGAAATGGTGATGGTTCTAAATGGTTTTGACACTGATTTTGACACTGAAAATAATTTTTACGCTGCAAATACAATTCCTTTTTACTATCAACATCATCCTATCCAGATTAACACTGATGAATTAATTCGAGTTTATGTTGTTAATATGGTGGAATTTGATCCAATCAATAACTTTCATCTTCATGGGAACTTGTATCAGTATTATCCAACTGGAACCGATCTAGTACCTTCATTCTATACTGATATGATAACCCTTTCTCAAACCGAGCGTGGAGTAATGGAATTCCAATACACATATCCTGGAAAATATCTGTTTCATGCACATAAAGTTGAATTTTCTGAAAAAGGATGGGTTGGCTTGTTTTTAGCAAAAGACAACTCAAAATCATCTGAGGTCATGTATGGAAACTAGTGAAAAAACTTCTAAAGTTAGAGTAATAACAAGTGGAATCATTCCATTTATTTTTGTAATTTTAATGATGGCATATATTTTTGGTCCAGGGGCTGATTTGCTTGATCTTGGTGTATTCTCTTCCAGAATTAAGTATTGAAAAAATTAATTTTGAAAAATCTGAAATTCATGTAACTGTCAGAAACACTGGTCACATACCTGTTAACATTGTCATGGCTGATGTAAATGATAGAATTCAGCCTGCTGCAATAGAGCCCGATAAATTCTTAGAACGTTATGAAACTGCATTAGTAAGAATTCCTTTTGAATGGAATACTGCAGAACCCTATGCTATTGGTTTAACAACTGATGATGGAACTAGATTTGAAAGAATCATCGAAGCTGCAGCTCCTGCATTAAAACCTGATATTGAATTTATGGCTTTTTTGCTATTATTGGAACCTATGTTGGAATTATTCCTGTTATGATTGGTTTACTTTGGTTGCCATTTATTAAAAAAATTAGCAAAAATAAATATAACTTCTTTTTGGCCTTAACTGCAGGACTATTACTTTTCCTTGGAATAGATTCTATTGAAGAAGCATTTTCAGTGTCTTTTGAAAATCTAGGTGGTAGTTTTAACAGTGTTTTATTGATTGCAACAACAGTTGTTTTGTCTTTTCTTGGTTTGTATTATACATCTGAAAAGCTAACAGGCAAAGCAGATTCATTAAAGATTTCAAAACCCGTGGCAATTGGTTTAATGATTGCAATAGGTATTGGATTGCATAATTTTGGAGAAGGTCTTGCAATAGGTGCAGCCGTAGGTTTAGGCTCAATTGCATTTAGTACTTTTTTGATTGTTGGATTTGCGCTTCATAATACTACTGAAGGCCTAGCGATTGCAGCACCAATGTCCCGTGGAAAATTAATGATTGGTAAATTGGTGATACTTGGCATTATTGCTGGTTCTCCTACCATTTTTGGTGCATGGGTGGGGGGATTCTTTTTCTCTCCTTTATCTTCAGTGATTTTTCTCTCTATTGGTGCAGGTGCAATTTTTCAGGTAATTGTGATTATATTAAAATGGATTAGACAAGAAGGAGACAAAAATTTATCAAGTGCAGCAGTTGTGTCTGGGGTTTTGCTTTTGGAATGTTAATTATGTATCTTACAAGTATATTGATATAATTAAATTGGTTCTGGGTGTATTGTAATTACTGCATTTTTAATCTGAGTTCTTATAACATGCTCTATCTCTGAGGTCATATCGTGAACTTTTTCAATAGATAATTCCTTGTCAAATGAACAATCAATATCAATTTTAAGAATATTTTCAAAATTTAGAGAAACTATACGTCCTATTTTTTTAATTACCGTGTATTTTTTTAAAATCTCTCTTATTTTTTCTTCTGTAATCTTGTCTTCAACGTTTAAATTTTTTGGGACTGTAAGAAATGGTTCAAGATGAATCGTAACATGTTCAATTTCGGGTATGTTTTCTTGAATTTTTTGTTCTATTTCTTCTGATATTTTATGAGCAGAATCAAGATTTATTTCATTATCCACCATGACATGCAGATTTGAATAAGTTTTTCCTTTAGTTTTATGGGATATGATGTTATTGGACTTCTTTTACCCCTTCAACACTTTTTGCTATATCGTTAATCTTTGCATTTAGAGGCACATTTTTCCAGTTTGGCTCAAAATGAATGGTTATTGCAGCATTAGGTAATTTCTTTTTAATATTATTTTCAACCATGCTACTAATTTCATGTGCTCTATCAAAGCTAGTATCTCCTCGTAGCGATATTGTGACATCTGTAAATATCACGTCTCCAGATTTTCTCATCAAAACTGTATCTGCATCTATTACTCCTTCAGTGTTTACAACAATCTCTTTGACTTTTTTTACAAGTTCTGGTGATATGATGTCTGTTAACTCTAATGCTGTTCTGTGAATTAATTTTAAACTAAGAATCACCAAAACAACTCCTAGAATTAATGCTGCAATAAAATCTCCGTTATAGAATCCATATGATACTACAACAATTCCTACAATCGCAATTATTGTTGATCCAAGATCCATAAATGCATGATAAAAATCAGCTTTGAGAGTAACACCGCCAATTTTTTTAATTGATCTTCGAAGAAGAACAATTCTGAAAATATCTATTCCGATCGTATACAATCCTCCAATAATTGCAAACATACCTGGCAATGTATTTGGTAAAGGATTTTGCAATCTGTGAATTGATTCATAAATAAAAAATATTGCTATTAGGAAAATTGCAATTCCACCAATTAGTCCTCCAAGCGATTCGATTTTTCCATGACCATAGGTATGTTCTGCATCTGGTGGTTTTATTGCATATCTAGCTGCTAAAAGCAGAATTGCTGTAACAACACTATCTAATAATGCATGAATACTGTCTGTAATTAGACCAAGACTATTAGAAACTAAACCAAAAACTAACTCAACCACAAATGCAGAAAATATCGCTATTAGTGAAATTTGTAATATCTTTGGTTTTTTGATCTAACATTTTCTATCTCTTTTTGTAACTTGCATGTATTACAAGTATTCTAAATGCAATTCATACGACAAGATTATTTGTGATAAACACTGTTTTTCTTTATGATGAACAGAAAATATGTAATTCTACTTGGAGTTTTTTCCTTTATATTGTCAGTTCCAATTATGGGTGCCGAAGCGGCTAGTAATCCTAACCTGTTTGTATCAGCTGAGAACTCTCAGTTTGACAATCATTTTTCTGGCTCTATGGTAGTTGAAGTAGTAATACGTGATTCTAACCTACATGATACTGATCAAGGAAAAGGGGAACCAAATGTCACCATTAATGGTAAATCGTTACGAATGGTTCAGGCAACTGATGGTAATTGGTATGCATATTTTGCTAACGTCGATAAAGCAAAAATAGCTGATTCTACTCAATCTGCTACCTCTGGTAATGGATTAGACTTTGGTGTTTTTTGCAGTAGAGATACTGTTCATCCGTTTTTGGAATTTCACTTAGCGAAACTAGCGGCTTTGCTATTCCTAGAAGTGGTGGACTATCTGGTTTTACAAATGGTGTTTCTTCATTTAATCAATGCACTGGAACGCCAACAGGATCTGCCAATCTTAATAATGTTGTAAGAAATTCCCAGTCAATTAATACAAATCCAAATATTTCATCAGGACAAATTGGATTAGATTCTGACGCATGGCCTTTAATTCAACTCTTTTCATTTAACGATGTTGAAATTCAATATAATGCTGGTGGAAATCCACAAAGCGTTTCTCTTCAATACAATGAAAGTACAAACATCTCTCTAAATCTTGATAGATCATTATATCCTCAGAACTCGCAAGTTTTTCTAACTGTAAATGATTTTCAATTAAATCAAGATCCAACAGATGAAGATTCATGGACATTTAATGTTAGTTCTCCTTTTGCAACCTTTTACCAAGCATTTGATAATTCAGGTTCTAATTCTGCTAATGGTACTGCTGGATTAGTCAATTTGAATTCAAATCTTTCTAGTTTAGGTTTTAAAGATAATGGAAAACTTTCAATTAATTTGGGAAATGTAATACAATTAACATCTAATAGTAAACAACCTAGTACTTTTGTTGATGATGCCGTTCCTGGAAATGTATTTTCACAAATTGTTACTTTGGTAGAAAATGGTCCAAATTCTGGAATTTTTGACAGTGTTGATAATAGTAATGTATCTGTAGTTAGAATTCTTTCTGATGCTCCTAGAGGTCAAACTGGACAAATAGAATATAATCAAAAATCAACATCTGTTCTTACTGGACCTAGTACATCTACCATTTCAATAAACAAGCCTGCTCTTACTGTTGGTGAAGGCTCTAAATCGTTAATTCCTGGCAAAAATTCCCTGTGATTCTTGTTGATTCTGATCAAAATATTAATCCAGGAATTAGAGATCACTTAGATATCTATAGAGATACTTCTCTAATACCTACGCTAAAAATTGGAAATCCAATCACTCTTGGAAAATCATCTGATGTCCAATTTCATTCTTCGGCAACTGTATTAACTTCAGGTGATACATCTAATTCATCAGTACCTGATAAAAATTCTGAAAGGTTGTTTATTGACACATCAAATGTGGCAATTTCAAATTTTAAACAACTATCGTTGAATCTTGGAATTTCAGCATCTACTCTACAATCTATTCTTATCGATTCATCTATTGCAAATAATGACGGAACTAATTGGATAAATTATGATCTTCGTTCATTTGTAAATGATTTTGGAATCACTGATTTTTCTGATACTTCAATTACTTTATCTTTTGGTTCTTTAGGTACTTTACCGATAACTATAGTTGATTCTGGTGATTTATCTTCTTCTCAGGGACTAATTCAATTAGATGATGCAGATGTCCAATCTCTATCTAGTAGAAGTGGAATTGTATATGTTGTAATAAATTTTGATTCAAACAATAATACTCCTATAGTTGGAAGTATTTCTACTGAAAAAAATAAACAACCAATAATTTTTGATTTATTTTCATTTGGTTTATCTAATAATAACGATGTCAATAATTCAATTTATCGATTTGAATTAGAAGAGACAAGTATCACCTCTGCAAAATTTATTGGAACTCTTGAATATGCCGTAACTAATCAACTAAATATCTTAGATCCTAATTTTATTAAAACACTAAGAACCATAGATGATGAAATTAAATTTATTGTAACTAATAGACTAATTGATGAAAAAGGAATTGCTGTTTCTTACTCTGATTTAGATAAAGTTGGAGTGACTACAACAACTTCTACCAAATCTGACATTTCTACTAATTCTGGTATTGTATCTTCTGGTTCAAGTAGCTATAGATTTGGTCAACCTGTAACAATTACACTTCGTGATTCAGATCTTAATTTAAAAAGTGACGTTATTGATATCTATCTAGTAAATAATGATCCAAATTCTCCAAATGTGGATACTGTTGGTACGTCAGGAAATATTTTATTAGAAATTTTACTTAAAGATATTAGATATAAGCGATGTGTTGTAAATGGAGTTGAATATGGCGGTCTTGCCTCTACCGGGTTTACTTTGGTTGAAACTGGACCTAGCACTGGTGTCTTTGAGGGAATATTCAAGATGCCCTCCCAAATTTGTGATAAATCTGGAACAAAAATAATTTCTACAGCTGGCGGAAGTCTTGATGCAAAATATCATGATTCTAGAGATGCATCTGGAAATCAAAATATATTCAGTATGTTACGTGATACTCCGAAAAAGCAATTTTCAACTGTTCCACAGTTGAGTGCCAATAAAATTTCAATCCCTGTTTCTGGTAACTCTGAAGAAATAATTTTGTCAGGCAGTATTGCTAATCATAAAAGAGGCATTCCATTAGATATTGCTCTAATACGTCCAGATGGAGTAACTCAAAACTTTTCTGCAGCAATTTCTGATGGTGGTAGTTATCGTGCAGCATTTTCAATAAATCAAAATTCTTTATCTGGTGTTTATAAAATTCAATTAACACATAATGGTGTTAATGTTGGACTAGTATCGTTTACTGCCTCCCATAACATTCCTACATGGATTAAGGAAAATACAAAACAATGGTCTTCTGCTGAATTTGCTGATGGACTGAAACAAATGGTAAAAGATAAAATTATTACGTCCCCCAAAGAATATTCGATATCTGAACAAGTAATCCCTGATTGGATCAAAAACAATGCAAGATGGTGGCATAACGGTCAAATTTCTGATGACGACTTTATAAAATCCCTCCAATACTTGGTCAACAAAGGTATAATTCGAGTATAATCAGGTCAATTTTTCTTTCATTGAATACATAAATACCCTCATGCCTGACTCAAAATGAAAATGAAATTCATGGGTTTACTGGTATTGCTATCCATTTCTCTATTATCTTTCGGATTCTTTGGAAATGTACATGCTCAGAGTGTAGAGTGTGGAGATAATCAAATTGAGCAAAATGGTGTTTGTCAAGATATTACCTGTGGTCCTGATGAAGTGTATCAAAATAATGAATGCCAAAAGGTTGTAACTGGGCCAAAAAATAATCTTAATCTCAAAACTGATCTGAGTATCTATGGTCAAGGCGGCGTAGTTGTAATTAGCGGTTTAATTAATAACATTGAAAATCTAGGTTCTGGAGATGTTTCAATTATCGTTCGTGCTCCTGATAACAATATTGTTACAATAGCTCAAGTTCATCCTAACACTGATGGTTCTTTTCAAACATCC
The DNA here is from genome assembly GCA_012030815.1 of Nanobdellota archaeon. Next base: position 7,942 of record JAAUVF010000035.1, read on the forward strand.
CTTAAAGCAGATGGACCTCAATTCAAAGCACCAGGTG
>JAAUVF010000036.1 GCA_012030815.1 Nanobdellota archaeon
ACAATCCATTTAGATTATTAAAACTGCCAAAGTTAAACAAGTAAAATAACTAAAGAGGGTTTAGGAAAGAAATAATTTACCGAGTAGGAATGGCTTGCAATATGATGCTTTCACTTAAGGATGTTTTCTTTAGTTGAACTTTAACTACAACAACATTTTTTTCGATATCCATTTTGACGTTATCAAAAATAGACTCGTATTTTTTAATTTTTTTACCATCAGTGGCTACAGAATATCCATTTGAAATTAGCAGTCCTGCATCAATTAGTTGATTAATTTTTCTATAACCAGATGTTTGTGGAACATTACATGCATCTAAGATATCAGCAACAATTAGAGATTGATCTAAAACAGTACCAATTATTGCTTTTTTATCTTCATCTGCAAATGATTCCAAAAATACTTTGGCTAATGATTGATCCTTAATTATAATCCAGTTGTTAGATGCTTTCTTTTGTTGTTTAAGATCAATGATGTTTTGCAAGAATTTAGTTTCCAATCCATCAGCACCTGCTCCAAAAAATTCTCTTAAAACACTATCAAATTTATGAAAATCCTTGATTGCCTGAACTAGACCTAAACCATGACGTTCCATTAAACGCTGTTCAATCTTATTTAATGTCGGTTTACCTAGATTTGTCTCGATCGACTTACGTAAAGTTGGGGCCAATAGGTTATCCAAACTGTTTGTCAATGCTTAGGTGTAGAAACAATATCTATTAAACTAATTGTCATAATGTTTTAGAAATAACACATTGTAAAATATCATAAAATAATATGTTAATTACGTATGTAGATCTTCAAAATTAGATCGCTTAATTAGTAATAAAAAAGTAAACTACGCATAAACAATTACATTTCAATACAATCAGATACAATGTAGTAAATTGTACAAAGTAGTAAGTGTCTCAACATAACATACCAATGCATATCACCAAAAGTGGAAATAAGTAGATAGCAGCATGAATTTTACATATGAAAAAGGAGATCGGGTAAATTGACATTACAAGAAAACGGGATATTAAGAAAGACAGACAATGTATCAATTAGAATAGATTCGGATTTGAGTAGTAAGCTACATGAGAAATCAAATGAGCAGAAGATTAGTCTCAACACTTTGATAAATCATCTTTTAGAAAAACAGGTCAATTGGAATGAATTAGCAAGTGAGATGGGATGGGTATCTATGTTTAGATCAACGTTTCGTGAATTAATGGATTCAAATTCAAAGGAGAAAATTCAAAAAATTGCAGAAACAACAGGGATGGTGGATCTTAAGAATTCATTAAATTACTTTTATGGCCATATTAATTTAGATTCTATTTTAGATCTATTCAAGAAGAGATGTCAAAGTATGAATGTCCAATTAAGAATAATTCCAGTGAATACTTCAATCAAAATTATAATTCAGCATGATCTTGGCAAGAATTGGCCATTTTTCATAATTAAACAGATGAATTCAATACTAAATGAAATAGAGTATAGAATCATCAATGAGGACTATAACAGTCAAGGGTTCTCATTTGAAATCGTCAAAATAGGAGATGAATAAACTAGGCGTAAATAAACTCAAATTTTATAGACTCAAAGGATAATATTCTTAAGGATCGGCTCATTTCCAAATATGGGAATGAGTCTACTGGAAGCTGTAAGGAAATCCCATTATGGGTATTATTTTATCATTATAGCGGCAGCTTTAGCAGCACTTGTTCATGTAATTAGCAAGCCATTGTTAGAAGTAGGTACCAATCAAGTCGAGATTAATCCAATCGTAATGGCATTTTTAGTGTATTTTATCTGCGGGATATTCTTTACCCCACTTGTAAAAAAATCACCAGGGATTTCTAAAGTCGGCAGAAGAGACATCATGTTTATGATGTTAATCGGAATTGCAGAGGGAGCCGGATTAATCACTTATTTTTATGGAATTAGCACATCTACAGCAGTAAATGCGTCAATATTTAGCAATAGTGAGATTATTTTTGCACTAGTTATTGCAATGTTAGTGTTCAAAGAGAGATTACACATTAAAGAATGCATACCATTTTCAATGATCATCATAGGAATGATGATAATTCCAATAGGAAATGATCTCTATCAGAATGATTTCAGTATGGGAAGTCTTGTAACAGGTGATTTATTGATAATCTTTTCAGGGTTACTATACGCCATAGACATTACTTTGTGTAAATATCTAGGAGCACGATTTGATGTAAAAAAACAGTACAAGTAATATCATTTACGTGTGCTGCAATTACAATTTCAATTATCGCATTATTCCAAATTCCAATGCACATACAATTGGAGCAAATTCCAAACATTTTGGTAATGTCCGTAGCTGGTACTGGAATGTCTACATTATTTTTCTTAATGGGGCTAAAACTCATAGGGGCAGTTAGAACAGTATTGTTATACTCAACTACATCGGTTTTTGGGATTTTATTTTCAGGGGTATTTCTTTCCGAAGTGGTTACATATACAGACATAATTTCAGTAGTCTTAGTTCTGTCAGGAATATTTTTGTTAAGAAATAGGCTTGCAGAAACAGAAGAGATAGATGTCAAAGAAAGGATCAACAAAATACATACACCCCATACATCATTTACCAAAAAGAGTAAAAAAGTATCAAAGGTATCAAAATGGATTCAAAATAAAGCAAGAGAAGAGATTAGGCTTGTATTTCCAAATTCAGGCATAGGTTAGCATCATAAAACATTATCATTACCACAAAATGAAATTAGCCTCAAATAATTTATTTTTAAATTTAATTTTAAATGTTTTAAAAAAATACAGTATCTAACCAATATTTGCTAAAAAGTAGGCATGGATAAAATGAAAGATATGAGAAATAAATCAAATGTAGTGAATTGTATGTATGTGTATACAATTACGCGATCAGAGTTATAAATGAAATACAGCCATTTCCAATAATGGAAACAGCAACAAGCATGCTACAATTAGGCAATTTTCCTGTAGATAAAGCAAATTATGAAGAAATAAAAGAATATTTCAGTACATTTGGCTTAACACCAAACCAGGTGAAGGTATTTTTTTACCTCGGAAAAGTGGGTCAACGATCAGCATCAGATATTGCAAAAGCTGCAGACATCCCAAGAAGTGAAACATATCATTTGTTAACGGCACTACAAAACAAAGGAATAGTTTCTGCCACATTTGAGCATCCAATTAAATTTTCAGCATTGCCAATTCAAGAAGCAATTCATGTCTTAGTAAGTACAGAAACAGAGCGATTAAAAAAATTAAAAAAATCAGGCCCTATTTTAGAAAAACTATGGGAGAAAATTCCAGGATTCACAGCAGACCCCACAGATGAACCGGAAGAAAAATTTCAGGTTCTTCAGGGAGGAAATCAAGTCAATAGTAAAATATTCGATATGATCTTAAATGCAAAAAGTGAGTGCAGGATACTAGGTTCAGAAAAAGATATGATTAAATTTTATCATGCCAATTTCTTAGAGGCATTAAAAGAACGGGACATAGATTACAAAATTCTATCACCAGTATCAAAGAAATCTCAATATATTTTCAAAGATATGAATAAATCAAAAATCAAAGAGTTATGTTCAGAAGTAAAAGATAATCTTTGTTTTTGATTAAAGATAATGACGAGGTGTTATTCTTTATTAAAAATTCAACAGGAAGTAACAGAGAAATGAGAGCAATATGTACAAATTCAGAAACAATAATTTATTCAAAATCTTTATTGTTTAATAATTATTGGTCAAATCAAAGCAAGGGGGATTCAGATTGACCAAATGTAGTTGCGGATATTGCACCAATGATAAAGACAGTTTTGTGCTACATTTAGTAAATGGATGGCATGATCTTAGAAATGATCATTCACTAAAATAGATAGAATATAATTTTCAAATTAGAGACTCATCACTAACTTCAATTGGTTTTCTTCCCATAAACCCAGAATCTTTTTCATGCCAAAATTTTATTTCAGTTTCACCATATTTCCAACAAAGCCAAACTTCTTGATCAAATCGCTTGGATGGAAAATCAAGCAATCCTTGCTCCACACTTTTAACGACCACGCCTGTACTTTCAAGCATCTCTAATGCCTCATAAAATGCAGTGATTGCAGAATTGAGTTTTTGTTTGATTAACACATATGTTTCAAAAGAATCAGCCATACTCGTTTGGATTTCATGTTCTAATTTGGAAATATCATTCTTTTTTGCAAGTGTAAATTCAAATTTTTTAATTACATCTGGCAGTACTTGATTTGCTTCATTTATGGTAAAATATGAAAACATGTTGTTTTCACCGTGTACTTGATTAAATATCTTAGGTGCAAATTTATTATCATTAATTTTGACAATAAGTTATGAACGAAGAAGAGATAGAAGGCTTAATTGCTCAAACTATTAACGGTGCAGCGTTGACAATACCAGCATATTTAGAAGACATAAAACAAAATCAGGAAGAACTTAAAGTAGAAAATCCACAAGAGTTTGTCTATGGAATGATAATGGGCATGGCATTAGGAATGACAGGAGCATTACTAAGTACACAGACAGAAATGCCTTCTGCAGAAGAACAGATGAAAGTAAGAGACATCATATACAAATACATTCCAGAGATAAGAGAAAAGATCTTTAATTGATAAAATTCACCAAAGATGAGGAAAATTTTCTTCAATCAATAGAAGAAGCTAGGATTGCAACATCACATGTAGACATTCCACATGTAAAACCAGTATCATTTGTTTATCATGACAATGCCATTTTCATTGCAACCGATTATCATACTAGAACATTTAAGAATCTGAAAATAAATCCAAGAGTCAGTGTAACAATTGATATTTATGAAATTGGAAAACACAAAGCTGTTTGCGTTCAGGGTATTGTAGAAATACTAGAAAATGGAGAAAAATTTTTAGACATGTACAAAAATTTGAAAGAAAATTTGCATGGGTTAGAAACGACCCATGGAAAGAAAATGAAGCCCCCATTCTCAAAATTATTTCTACAAGTAAGACAAGTTGGGGAATAAATCAAAAATAAACTATAATTGTGTTCAAATAGTAAGTTCAGGTCCAATTTGTGCTAAAAGACCTTGAACTGAAATTGGTTTTTGATGAGTTGAACGAACGCCTAGTTCTTTAAGAAATTTAATTTGATATTCATCAAGTTCAAGTGCACTCACTACGACAACTTTTCTTATTTCAGATGATTTTTTATCATTTAAATCCAAAAGAAAATCCATTCCGCTGTAATTAGGCATACACATATCAAGTAAAATCAAGTCATAGTTATTCTTCAATACCATATCAAGACCTTTTTTCCATCAGTCGCACTTTCAAAATAATGGTTTTTAGTAGTAAGAATGTCGGAAAAGACTTCACTTATTTCAGGTACGTCCTCGATGTGTAATATTTTCATAATTTAAAATATATAGATAGATTCATAAAAATTAGTTTGTGCATTTGCGCAAACTAGAATTTAACTGAGAAAAGCAGATAAAGATTACGCATAAATGATAACAATCAAGAGTTTGCAGCCAAATTACGAATGTGGCTAGTATCTTTTTGATATGCTAGATCTAGAGCATGTTGTATTTCATCAAGGTTCTTTTTTGTAGTTGTCTCATTCCCTTTGACAATCTTACATTCCTTAATTATCGGCAAACCGCAGAAATTCCGATATTGAGAATATGAGACTACACAATGATAGACTTTAGGATCATCAATAAACGAATACTGGATTTTAAATGGCAAGCAAGATTGGTTATAATTTATTATTAATAACTTTTCAGATAGTATGCTATCAATTTAAGAAGGAATTGGGTTTTTTATAGATTTGAGAAGAGATACCAATTTTTCAACAGGGTATGGTTTTTCAAGTAATACAGTAGGTTCTAATTTAACTATTTTTTGAGTGATTGACTTATCACTGTTTCCAGTGAGTACTATTACAGAAGCGTTTGAATCAATTTTTTTAATATGCTCTAAACCATAAAGTCCATCATAGTTTGGCATTGCAATATCCATTATAACAAAATCAGGCTTGTGTTCAGCATACAAATTAACTGCTTGTAATCCATCAGTGCCAATACCCATAATATGAAAATCCTCAAGTAAAAGATATTCAGATAGTAAATCCAAAATATCTTGATCATCATCAATTAGGACAACGGAGCCATTCATACAATATTTTTTCACACATACCCAATATTCTGCTGTATGTTATTTTTTTAAATAACATAATAACATCATAAATTCAAATATAGAATTTGAGTAATTTTTGATAAAATTAAACAGGTTTAATTTTTGGACGGAAATTTATCAGCATTATCATAGATGTTTTTAACTATAATATCACAACGTGCTCGAATTTGTTGAAAGTAAGTCTTAGTTTCATCATTCAGAGTTGGTTTACAACGGATCTCAAGCATCTGAACAGATAGCCCGATTACAGTGATATCATCAATTATTTTATTTGCAAAATCAGGTAATTTTGCGATCTTAGAAATAGCCAACCAAAGAATTATCAAAATTATAGGATATAACCAATATCTACCAGATTTGGAAATGATAGCATGTACAATATCAACCAGCACAGAATAGGGCACAAAAATGCATAAAAATAGATTCACAAGTAAAAGATTATCGGGTTAAGATTAATTAGTATGAACATATTATCATCATCATGCCAGGATTTGATCATATTATTTCAAAATCATTAAGCAGTATCATTAAACAAAATTTAGGTGAAAAACAGTCCAAAAGATTGAAAATAGATTATTTGAAAAATATGGAATCTCATGGACCCAATCATTAGAAGAATTTGAAAAATTAGATTTTGTTTTAAAAGAATTGTTTGGTAAAGCAGGTGCACAAGGATTAGAGCATAGATTTTGTCAGGCAATATTGGATATAAAATCAAGGAAAATAACGATGAATGGATCATAATTTCAGATCTAGATGTTAATTCAACTATAATACAGACATTTGGAGATTTAGAAAAAAAGAAAATAATTGAATCAGTGATGAATTCTCCAAAAATCATATATGAGATAATTAAAGATTGTAATCTACCTCAGACATCAGGATACAGAAAAGTCAATGCGTTAATTGATGATGGATTTTTAATTCCTATAGAATTTGAAATTAAAGAAAACAAGAGAATTTATCAGTACATGTGTATTTTTAAAAATTTAGAAATTAATATAAATTCAAATAAGATAAAAGTCAGTATTCAGCTAAATGAGTTAGAACAAAAACAATCTACATTCATACAGACAATTACAAATTAATACAAATCAATACAGAGTGATGCAAAAATAAATGTCCTAAACATATTTGAATACAATGTGTTGAAGAGTTAATTACTCTAGAAAAGGATGAATTTGTGTGAAGGAATCTAACAGAATTGTAGTTGTAGATGACAACATAGACATTACAGGAGTTTTTGCAGATATTTTTGAGATTATTGGTTGTAAAGTAATTGGAATTGGTCATAATGGGAATGAAGCAATAGATTTGTATAAAAAATACAAACCGGACTATATTTTTTTAGATGTCATGATGCCAGGTATGAATGGAATTGAAGCATTAAGGCAGATAAAAAAGAAGATTCTCAAGCTAAGGTAATAATGGTCACAGCAGATAATAGTGTAAGCACAATAAATGAACTAGAAAAACTAAAAGCAACAGCAATAATCATCAAACCGTTTAAAATCGAAGATATCATAAACATCATGGAAAAAATCAAAAACGAATAAAGAAATAAAAGATGGAATCTGTTTTGAAAAATTATGTCAAATAAAATAAAATGTTCACATATTTTGGTCCAGAAACAAAGTGATGCAATTGCAATATATGAACGCCTCAAAAACGGTGAGAAATTTGGAAAATTGGCAAAAGAGTTATCAATAGACACAGGAAGCGGAAAAAAAGAGGGAAATTTAGGTTATTTTACAAAAGGCATGATGGTAAAACCATT
>JAAUVF010000037.1 GCA_012030815.1 Nanobdellota archaeon
ACATCTTGATTACATTTGGGCAGATTATGAAACGGCTATGGAAAAAACAACATTTGATAATGCAAAATCAATTTTAACTAAATCAAAAATATTACTTGGAAAGACTTTGTAGTTGTAATTCTTTTAAAACAGATATAGGGTTTTTATCGTTAATTATAGTCCTGCCTACAATAAGATAATCAGTGCCAGCTGAGAGGACATTTTTAGCACTTCCTCCTTGAGTGCCAATACCAGGTGAAAAAATATCCAATCTAGTGCCTGCTTTTTTATGACAGAATTGAATAATTTCTGGAAATGTTGCACCTACTACAATTCCATCAACTTTAGATGTAATTGCCCAATCTAAGAATAATTGATAGAGTTTTTGATTTTGATTCTTGATTTCCATATCGTATGATAATTTTGCTTCAGGTGCGCTCATATGACATAATGTGATAACACCCTTGTTTTCCTTGTGAGATGATTTTACTAGTTGTTTTAGACTATCCAATCCCATTATGGGGTTAGCAATTACTGCATCAAAACCTAAATTCCAAAGATGTTCAGTAGTGACTTTATTTGTATTACCAATATCATTTAACTTAATGTCTGCAATTGTTTGTAATCCATAATTATGAGCAGTCTTATTTATTTTAGAAATTTCCTTAAAACCCAATGGCAATAATAAATGAAAGTTTAGTTTTATTCCACATAGATACGGATGTAATGTTTTGATATTTTGAATAGTTTTAGCAGTTAAGTTGGTTACAGATGAATCATAGTCATTAGCAAGAATAATTTTGCCATTTGTTTTTGAGATTTTAGAGAGTCTAGTTTTGAAGGTGGCCATAATCAACCAAGGGATGTGTGTCTTTTAATTTTATAATTTTGATATAAGAATAACCATGTTCAGAGGGATTATCTACAAACGAAGGTTCAGATCCATTATTAGTAGTGAATTTTAAAAATGGTTTTCCAGGATCTGTGCCAAGAACTACATGACAAAAATAGGAAGAACCTTCTTCATTAAAATTCATAAAAACTCCAACAAGCCATTGATTTGCATGTGGGAATAAAAACAACGGAAATGGAATTTCCTCAAAACCCCAAGTAAGTTTTGCAAGACTAGATAAATCTTCAAGCTCAATTGGTAAATATCTGTCAGTAGTTCCATTTCCAGGTTTTAGTGCAGCTGGAAGTGACTTTATTCTTACAATAGGAGAGTATAGTTTACTTGCATCAGAAGTAGAATTTACAATATCTGATTCTTCTTTACCACCTTTCAATCCATAACAAATGTAATGACCTTCATTTTCAAATGGGGTGTAATACACTATTGGTTTTTCTTTTAGGATATCCATTTGAACTGATAAAACTTTTTTCCCATTATGATCATGTAGAAATGATACACGAGGTGCACGTTCAAGAGCACATACGAGCCTAGAAAACTCTAATGTAGAAGAGACTTCAATGTAACGAGGAAATTTATCCACAATTAATTTATCCACAAATAATTTTTGTAGAATACTAAATTAAACTTACCCTAAAATTTTTCAGGCTATTTTCTTCTGTCAATGATTTCATTGACATTAGGTCCTGTTCCAATTATAGTTACAGGCGTGTTTAATTTTTGTTCAATATTATTTATGAATGATTGAGCATCGCTTGAGAGTTCATCAAAAGATGTTTTGCTTGCACAATCTGGAAATAACACATCTAATTTTGTGATAGAAATTTGAGTTGCACTATTAAGCATGATTGCACGCCTAGCTAAATCAAAATCAAAATCAGCCGCACGTCTTTGTCTTCCGGTGACGGTTCCAAATTCAGACCAACCTTTACTTTCAGCTTCTTCAAGCGTAAGTTCTTTGGCTAACGGTCCTGTACCGACACGCGTAACATATGCTTTGAAAACAACAATTACTTCATCGACTTTTTTTGGTCCGAGCCCAACATCAGCACAAATTCCTGAGGCTGTAACATCTTTTGAAGTAACAAAAGGATATGTGCCGTGCCATAAAGAAAGAAAAGTTCCTTGAGTTCCTTCAACTAGTACATTTTGATTCAAAGAGAGAGCAGAATTAATTTCAGCAGGAACATCCACAATCAACGAAGATAATGAATCTACATCTTTTGCAAGTTTTAAAATTCTCATTGCTCTATCTGCATTTGCAGGGCCTGTGCCAGAACCAGTACTACCAATTTTTTCTTTTAGTTCTCCCTTTGAATCACGAGTTAGATGGCTTTCTTCGATAATTCCACAGTGTTTATCAATAAATGCACGACCAGATGCATCAAAATCTTGAATTTCTTTTAGTAAAACACTTGGGTTGATTACTACACCAGGACCAATCATGACTTTGGCATCTTTATTTAAAAATCCACTTGGGAGCATTCTAACTTTGTATGTTTTATTACCATCCTTAATTGTATGACCTGCATTTGGACCTGCTCCACCTCGAACAATAATTTTTGGATTGTCCTTTATTGCCAAATAGGATATTATTTTTCCCTTACCTTCATCACCAAAAAATCCACCAATAACAACAGTAGAAGTCATAATCTCGAACTCAAATTTCGTTTATTTAAGCTAAAGTGGTGTCAGATGATTTAATATTCAATAAAAAATAGAATTGATCGTTGGCAGGACCAAATTATGCAGGAAATATCATAGTAATTTTAGCAAATCTTCCAGATTTTCTCAGAATACCTGTGTTAAAAAAAGAATGGTAGAGTTTTTCTCAATGAGTGATGCAGAAAAAAATGAAATAATCAATAATGCACTAGAAGCTGGACCCACCATTCCTTTTCCAAATTTTGCCAAACTATTCAAAACATGGTTAGAGATCTTGACTACATTACCAGAACAACAACGAAATGGATTATTTTCAGGATACATTAATGAGGTTTCAAAATCTCCACAAAAATTAATTGAATTTAATTTAGATGGAATTCTAGAAATTTTCTTAACTTTGAAAGAGGATGAAAAAGAGATTCTGATACAGTCAATCAAGAAGATAGTTAATGATCTTGACATAGAAGAAAAAAGAAAATTAATGCTAGTTATACCAGATAATGCAAAAAGCATTTGAATTTTAGGCACCTGGAGGCTTGTCAGGTTTTCTATTATCTTCATTTGTATAGTCTATAATTTCGCCTTCAGGAGTAAGTACACCTGCAAAGATTTTTTCATGTTTTTTTAAGAGTTTTCTATGATCTGGCATGGACATATCTAGTCGCATTTCATTCATCACCATTACGCGGTATTCTTTCCATTCAGCCCAACACTTGTTGCAAACAGGATACTTTTCAGCAACCATATCTAGTTGATCATTATCAGGGATAGAGTTTTTACATTTTGTACAAGTTCGACTCATAGACTATAACAAAAAAGAACTCCTTTTATCTTTTATTAAATAAAAATGGATTTACTTGATTACATTCAGGCAAATTGGTTACCTAAAAATGAATCAAGTAAATTCAACATTTCTGGATTATATGATGGACAATGATGGTTCTTGAATGTAAAGTAATAATAAATAACAAATGCAAAATCAAGTGTGAAAATAAAATGTCCAAAATGCAAGAAAAATGCAGAATTGGCAATGGATTTTTCTGTAGTAAAATGTGAAAATTGCGATTTAGATATGAGTTATGGAGAATATGTCAAGTTTATAGCTCATAACGAAACAAAATATTCAGATATACTTGGAGACTATACAGGCAGTACAGAAGGTCAGGCAGCAGGATCTTTGGATGAATGGGATTAACAACATGGTAAAATCATTCAGCAGATTAAAATAATTAGATTGTTAAATTCTTAATTATCATTGGAATTTCTACTAGAAAACATACTGAATTTAATTGGATTTTTAGTAGGACTTGCAATAGGAATAATGTCATTAATTGGATTTAGAAACACAGGGAGTCCAACATTATTTAGATTAACAATTGCATTTTTTCAATTAGTGCAGGATTTTGTGTAATATGGATAGGATATATGATTGAAGATTTTGTAATACAATCAGGTAACATAGAAAGATGGATTCAAACTTTAGGAATTGTAATTCAGACAGTAGGATATTTCTTTATAGCATTTTCACATAGCATTAAATCATTTTTCCAAAATCAAGATATTTTAGATCAGTTGGAATTTTTCCATTGTTTTTGGTATCATCTGTACAGATAGAACACATCTTTAGATCTGTTTCATTTATTTTACTTGCTTATGGAGCAATTGAAACAATGTTATCATATTTTGAAAACAAAAACAAAGGAGCAATATCCGTAGCTGTTGGATTAGCTCTGTTGGCACTTGGAGAATTTTTAAGCTGGTATTCATTTGTCTTCCCAGAATCCATATTGTATTCAATTTCTATGACTATCAAAATCGGAGGGCTAATTGCGTTATTTATCCCAGTAAGCAGGATACCACTAACTAAGATAAAATTTGATGATTTAGATTAATTATGATCTAGGCTCAAATTAATTACAAAATCAAAATTTGTCAAATTCTTTTATCTTTTTGGTATATTGCAAAATATCAACTGACTCTCATAGAAATTCTGAGAATAGTGTATACGGGAATATCAATGACAGAATATAGAACACATATGAAAATCATAGGCGATATACTATCTACTACTCGTGATGACCTCCAAGATGAAGATGGAGCCTCAGTAACATATCTAATTAGAAAAGCTAACGTTTCACATTCTAGAATATCCAGAATTTTAAAGACTCTAGTATCTCAGGGATTGTTAGAACAAGCTGAGACAAATGGCTCAAATAAATATAGAATTAGTCCATCTGGAAGAGAATTTCTTCAAGCATATTACACATTCACGTCTTTGCAGATAATTTTGGATTAACAATTTAATCTTCTATTTCTTCAAATTCATCTAAATCATCATCAAAATCATCTTGAAATTCGGTATCCTCATACTCAGACGATGAACTAGACATGTCTATCATAAGAAAATTCTGTCAGTTAAAAAACTTATTCAAACGGAAATGAATAATTTACTAATGTTGGTAAAACAATTGAAAAATCACAGATAATGAATTATAACACGAGAAAGGATCTTGAAAATACTTTGAATCTAATAATTACGTGTGCCAGACATTTAGAATTAGAAACTAGACAAGAAATTACAAGCATTTTAGATAAAATCGGTGATTCAGAACCAAAGATAACCATTACAAACATGTCTGGAATTTTGACTGCTGAAACAAAATTGGACCCAATGGATGTGGTAAAAAAATTAAAGAAATGATAGTAGATGAACCATGGAGTATTAGATATTCTTTAAGAATTATCCCAATTCAAAAAATTACAGAAACAAAGATTGAGAGTATAGAAGATGGAATTTCAGATTTAATCAAAGCGATTTCTCCTGAAGAGTCATACAGAATATCAATTGAAAAGAGAAATTCAGATATTTCAAGTCAGGAATTGATTTCAATGATAGCAAAAAAATTAAAAACAAAGTATCATTAGAATTTCCGGATAAAGTTATACTAGTAGAGATTTTAGGAAATAAAACAGGTATTGCAGTTGTTAAAAAACAGACATTTTGAGCGTAGAAAAAACAAAGAGAAGTATGTCAGAGTAAAATTGCAGCTTTTTCAATCAATATATCTTCAAGAGGGTTTTTTGACATTACTGCACCAAGTTGCTTATCATTTATTTTGAAATGTTTTTTTAAAAAATGCTGTATTATTTTTTGAAAAGATTTCAGCAGACATAGTTTCAAGTTCTTTGTAAAGTTGATCTAATAATTTCTTATTACCAAGTGCAATAAGAATAAAATTTTGTTTTGGTTTTAATCCAGCAGAATCAATTGCATATGAAATTTGAGATGATATAGCAAAACGCATCAAGATATCCATTTCAAATTTATTTGACAGCAAGATATCATTTTTCTCAGAATAAACAGATAGTCCAATAATTTTTTTAAGGTGATAAGTATTTAAAATAAAATTACTAGATATAGCCTGGATCTTTACTCCAGGAAATTTTTTCCTAAGGTTATCAATGTAAGATATAGTAATGTCGTTTTGGCCTTTAATTTCAACAACTTGAATTAATTTATTAGAAATGTTTAGTATCAATCTTTTAGATGAGCCTCCATGAATAACAGGGATTATACTAACTACATCGTTGTTTTTAATTTTAGTATTTTTACCATCCATGGCTGAAGAATCAGCACCATTAATTGCTATCAAAATATTTTCAACATCAAGGTTAGGAGTATCTATAGGTTTTAGATTTAATAATAAATCAAGGAGTTGTTGAATAGTTATATCAGATTTTTCAATTTTTAGTACATCAGTTGAAAACGATTTTTTTGCTCCGCCTACAAGTTTAACAATTATCATACAATCATCATCAAAAACGGTAGTGATTAATTTTCTGTTTTGCCTAAGTAGAGATTATTCTTGTGTTTCAGAACTTGTGTCTGAGGCAATTTCAATAACTTGTTCTTCTGTTGTATCATCATCAGAAATTTTTTCTTTTAGTGTGTGATTTTCAACTTTGGAAGACTCGATTTGAGATTGTTTCATTTTTTCATCACGAATTTCTTTTTTAATAAATTTAGTAATATAACCTGCAATTTCGTTTTTTAGTCCTTTAGAACGGATTATAGCTATTTGATCTAACACTTTTTTGTTATCAGCAAAATCTTCTCCAAATTTTGGCTTGTGCTCATCTAATACTTCATAAGAAAGTCGCTTAATTCTATCCATTCCTCGAGTAATGAACAGGGGTTTTTTATACCTATATTCGCAGGAATGAATTAGAATTTTTTCCAATAACAAAGCCATTTCATCATATGACTTGTCGAGTATTTTAGAGGCACAAAATACAACACTTGGAATAAAACTAATCTGGCCAGATTTCATTTCAAAACATCTTGAGAATTTAACAGGACCATCAGTTTCCACAAGAATTTTGTTTTCAAGTGTTTGAGACAATAACGCTTGTTTATCATTGGCATAAATCATAACTGGCCCATATGAAACAAAAAAATCCATATCCATTGCTTTTTGAAGTTGTTTTTTGCTTCCATCAAACCAATGTAATAATGCGTGTTTAGCATTATAGGAACTCATTATAGAAAAAACTTCATCAAGACTTTTTCTAGAATGAATTGATATTGGTTTTTTGAATTTTTCTGCAAGGGAAAGTAAAGTTTCAAAAATACGGATTTGTTTTTTATTATCTTCATCAGTTTTTACATATGTTGGATCCAATCCAATCTCCCCAATACCAGAAATGTTTTGTTGATTTTCAGTAATCAGATTTACCATAAATTCTAAATCATCATCAATGCATTCAGGATGGATTCCAATAAATGGCAAAACCAGTTTACTCTTGGCTCCAATCTCTAACGTTTTTTTAGATGTTATTGCATCCATTGAAACGCAGCAAGCTTGGATTTTCATATGTTCCATCCCACTAATTATATAATCAAGATCATTTTGGTAATATGGATCAGATAAATGAATATGAGAATCATATAGCCAAGTCATTGCTTCAACTTTGAAAATAGTCTGTATAAATCGATTTATTAGTGATATTTTTTAACTCGCAATCTTTTATCGGAAAAAGAAAATAATGTGTGATGAAATCATCAGAATTAGGTATTTCAGCAATGTATAGAATTTTAAAAAAATCTGGTGCTGAGAGAGTTAGTGATGAATCAGCAGAGGAATTACGAGGAATAATCGAAGAATTAGCTAATAAAATTGCAAAAAGCGCAGTCGATATGGCTTTACATGCAGGAAGAAAAACAATAAAAGCAGAAGACATCAAACTTGCCTCAAAACCATTTATCTGATTTTAATCTAAAGAGTTTAATTATTCAATTCATATTTTTCAAAACGGTACTCTGGCAGAACGGTTATGCGTGAGCCTGCAAAGCTTATACAAGGGGGGTTCGACTCCCCTCGGGTACCTTCTAGTGTTTTTAATTAGTAATT
>JAAUVF010000038.1 GCA_012030815.1 Nanobdellota archaeon
TTTCCAAAATAATCCAGTGAAAATAAATTTGCACCTCCTTCACTTGCGCTACCTATTATTTTTGGTGTTGTAATTTCAATGAATTTTTTTTCTGCTAATGTTTTACGTAAAGTTTCTAGTACAAAGTGTCGTAATTTGAAAATTGACGCAGTTTTTTGGTTTCTCATATCTAATGCACGATGATTCAATCTGGTGTCAATGTTGCTTTCTAATCTTCCAATTGGATCTACAGGTAGTGGATGAATTGCTTTTGCTAATACGTCAATTTCTTCAGCCTTAATCTCAAATGAAAAATCTCTTGCCTTTGTTTCTTGAACAATTCCTTTAACACTGATTACACTCTGACGACTAATCTCCCCCAAATTATCATTTAATTCACCTTTTACAATAATTTGAGAAATTCCTGAAACATCTCTTAATGTGATAAAAGTCATCTTTCCTAACTTTCGGAGGTCTTCTACCCAGCCTCCCAACACTACTTGTTTTCCAATAATTGTTGTATCTAATTCTGCAATATCATGTGTTTTAACAAATCCCAACTATCTTCACCGTCTTTTTTCTTCAAATTCTATCTCAATGTCAAGGTTTCGGGCGTTTTTGACGATTTGAACAATCTTGTTTGTGTCAATTGGAAATCTTGGAGTCCATTTTCCAGACACCACTGCCTTTGTTTTTTGAACTCCGCCTGGTGCCCAAACTGAATTTATTGACAAAATTTTTGTTGGGAAAAACAGGTCCTCGATGAATCTCTTGTCATCTTCATTTGCTTCAACTAGCCAAATTTTTCCCTGAAATTGTTCTTGTAATAATCTGTATAATATTCGACTTTGTCTAATTACCATGATATCGTTTTTGGCCAAAGATAACACATAGTTTCCATTAAACTCCTTGCATGAATAAAGTGAAAACTTGTCTATTGCTTGATTTGTTTTTGCTAAACGTGCTAGTATGATCGATGCATCGGCATCTGCTTTTGTAATTATCCCTGCATCTACATTACTTTCACATTTTGGGCAAAGCACCGCATTTTTTGCATCAAAGTTACATATTGGCAGTTTCATTTGAATCGATTTTTTTCTTTCAGTAAAGTTGTTTATATCCCTTAGTGAGGCGAGTCATTGATCTTGGAATAGTTAATCTAGTTACAAAATAGATTTGATTTAGATCTCTTTTCTCTTTTTTAGTTTTGACAATTCCTCTTTAAGTGCAGTATTTTCTAATTGTAATTCACGAAGTTCTATAGTTAAATGCTCCACTATTTTATCTAATCCGTTTATCATTATGCGAGATTCTTCATCTAAATCAGGTTCTTTTCTTGCACAAATTTTCTAAAAACTGTATTAACTTAAAGATTTAGTGTAGATTGATAGAAAATTAAGCAATTACTATCTTTGATGTGATTATCTTGTAAAAATCAATAATTTAAGAGAAAATTTCGAATATCTCGCCAATCACATATTATTACAAAATATGCTTGTAATTCTTTATTTTATCTAAAAATAATTTATCTAAATTCAAATGTGTATGATTTTGTGATATTTTGTAAAATGAACCCATCTGATGTTTTAAAAAACGAAATTTATCTAACATTAATTTTGATTATGAGGAATTAATTGGAAGAAACTTGTCTGATTGTATAATGCACGGCGTTGATCTTCAAAATAGAGATATTCATAATGCTGATCTTAGTAGTAGTGATTTGAGCGATGCAAATCTTAGCGGCGCAATACTGTTTTTTGTAAAGATGAGGGGTGCTGATATGAGAAACACAAATCTTTTCTAATGCAAAACTTTGGGATGCTGAATTATATGGCGCAGATCTTAGAGGTGCAGACCTCAGTGGATCTGACTTATTTTATAGTGATTTGAGAAGTGCAGATTTGAGCGATGCAAATTTAAGCGGTGTAAATCTCAGACACACAAAACTTTGATGGTGCAATTTTGTAAATACTGATTTTACAAATGCAAATTATGATGTATATACGTTAGATACTTTGTCTGCTGATACAAAGCAATCCTTGCTAAAATATGGTAAATTATGGTAACGTAATTTGTTTATGGTAAATATGCTATTGATAATAGTGTAAGACAGAAATTCTAGTTTGTTTTTATCATATTGTGGTCTTGATTGTAGATGGGCTTTGTGCTGGATATCAAACATCAAAAGGTTCAGTGTATGCCGTAGATGATGTCGATTTTAATCTCAATGATGGTGAGTCTATAGGAATTGCAGGAGAAAGTGCTTGTGGAAAAAGTACTTTGGGTCTTTCTATTGTTAGAATGCTTTTGGGCGGAAAATCTACTGGTAAAATCTTTTTAGATAATACTGAGATACTAGGCATTTCAGAATCAGAGTTTACTGATAAATTTAGATGGAAAACAATCTCAATGATATTTCAAGGTGCTATGAATTCACTTGACCCTGTTTATACTATTCATGACCAATTTGTTGAAGTTCTAAAACAACACAAGTTTCATGCAAACTTTGATGATGTGATTCTAAATGCAATTCACTCGGTTAGTCTGGATGATGTTGTTTTAAAGAAATACCCTCATGAGCTTAGTGGTGGAATGAAACAAAGAGTAATCATTGCAATGGCACTATTACTTAAACCAAAATTTGTTATTGCAGATGAACCCACAACTGCACTAGATGTACTAATTCAGGCTCAAATAATTAATCTATTAAAGAAACTTAAAAAAAATGGCATGTCAATTATGTTAATCACACACGATTTAGCAGTTTTATCTGAGATTGCAGATAAAATTGGAATTATGTATGGTGGACATATGGTTGAATTTGGTTCATCTTATGAAATTTACAAAAATCCAAAGCACCCTTACACGCAAGGACTGTTAGAATCAATTCCTACGTTAACTGGTAATATCCCAAAATACATCAAAGGAAACCCTCCTAGTCTATTGGAACCTGCAACTCAGTGTAGATTTATTGAACGATGTCCTCTTGCAGTAGAAAAATGTAAGACAATTCCGCCTAAATTTAAAACAGACACTGGATATGTACGATGTTGGTTATATGAAGACAAATAAATTCATTTTAAATATTCTTCATCAATTTTGTTAAGATAAACTTCTTGAATTTTTAATATTTCTCTATCTGTTGTATTGTTGCAGATCATTTTTGCATATTTTAATAAATCCTGCTGTATTCCTGCTTTTTCAAATTCATCTATGCTTTGAAATGTATCTTGTTGAAATTTCATAACCTCTCTCAAATTTGCACTTAATTCTTCTATTTTCATTTTTTGATAATCTTTGGAATTCAAATCTCTCATGTTTATTTTATTGATCAATTCCTTAATTTCATCGATTTCTTCCATAGTTTTCTTAAAATAATTATTCTAAAAAAAGTTAATGGTTATTTTCTAAAATACATTATCATTAATTCTGATATTTTACATCTTTGCATATTTTTTTACAATTGGTAAACACGAATCAATTATTCGTAACATTTCTGAGCGGATTACTTTTTTATCAATTGATATCCATACACGAACTTTTTTAATTGCAAATGATATTGTCTGAACCTTCTTTCTTTCTTCCCATACGAATTCAACCTCTCCAAGATTCTTATCAAAGAATTCCTCAAGGTCTGTTTTTATGGCAATATGTGAAAATTGATACTGGGTATTTTTTTCATCTAAAAGAGGTGTTAAATCTGGCCTTCTTTTGTATGCCAAAAGCTCTCCGCCCTTCCCAACTATGCCTACAAATCTAATAAATGGGCTAATTCCAGATATTTCATCACAAATTTTTACATATTCTTTTTTTATCATCTGACTTGCTTGTAAGAAGATGATATTTTAATGATTGTGGTATGTTTTGAAAATCATTATCCACTTCGCTTTTAATAAATAATGCCTATCTGAAGGTTGTTTTGTGGATTTTGCAGCAATATTTCCTTTTGCCCCTGAAATTGGATACATTGGTTTAGTATTAGTTAATTTTTTTTGGCTCTTTAATTCCATTTATCCCACTACCTGGATTTCTTTTACTTGCTTCAATGTCTGTGGGTGAACAATTTGATCTACACATTTTAGCAATCCTTTCTGCATTGGCTGCAACTGCTGCAAACAAATTATTTCTATATTAGTTATGAAGGACGACGTATTATAAGTGAAAAACTAGAAAGAGAATGCGCCCATTTGAACGATTAGTAAAACGATATGGTGCAGCGCTGCATTTTTGCAGCAGCAACACCAATACCTGATGACTTGATCTATGTACCATTAGGACTTGCAAAGTATAATCCAAAACGATTTTTCATTGCAACTCTACTGGTAAATTAGTACTTAGTTACTCTATTGTTTTCATATCTCATCATCTTGGAATCTCTTTAGTTGAACCATTTCTTGAAAATATAACTGATGTAACTACAGTGTACATTGGAATTATCATATTTGGTGTAATGATGACTTTGGTTGTTGTTTTACTTTTGAGATTGAATTGGGAAAAAATTTTAGGACGATTTGTGCCTTGGACATTAGATGAAAACAACGAGAAATAGTTTGTTCTAGTTTGTCATTTTAAAATTCCATAATTTTTCTGTTCCGTTTTTTATTCCAATTCTAGGACTAGATATTATTTTACCATTGATTGTTATCCCATCTGTAATGTATAATTCTGAATTTACTGTGAGATCTAATCCATAATGATTTTTTGTGATTTTTAGTGCCTGTGTTAATTTTGCAGGACCGTTTGTAAGTGTTTTTCTATCTTTTAGACCTCTATTTTTTTCCATAATTTTGATTCCTTTTTCTGGGTTTATCGCTCGAATTAAAACCGCACCTGCCTCAAATTTTGAATTTCTTGCAACTATGTTAAAGCAATAATGCATCCCATAAGTAAAATAAACATATGCTTTTCCTACTTCTCCAAACATCACTTTATTTCGTTCAGTCATTTTTCTATACGCGTGACTTGCAGGATCATCGTTATGTCTATATGCCTCAGTTTCTGTTATTATTCCTGAAATCTCACTTTTACCTATTTTTCTAACTATCTTCTTTCCTAGTAATTTTTTTGCAACTAAAACTGTGTCACGTGAATAAAATGTTCTAGGTAGTATAGTCAATATCTATCAAAACTTGTTTGTCATTTTTTAAGTCTCTGATTAAATTAAATAATTTTAAAATATCTTCTTTTAGAACTGTTATTAGTTCTTGATTGTAGATTGTTGCAGCTGGATGAACTGTCAAAAATAAAACTGATTGTCTTTTTTACAAGTTTTCCTCGATATTTTGTAATTTCGGAACCGCCTAAAATCGAATTAAATGCAGTATTTCCTAAAATGCATATTATTTTTGGTTTTATGATTGCCATTTCTTTTTGGAGATAATCATCACATGCATTCCTTTCTGAAATAGTTGGGACTCTGTTATTTGGAGGTCTACACTTTACAACGTTTGTTATGTATATTGATTCTCTTGATACCCCTGCATTTTCTAATGCGTTACTCAATCTTTGGCCTGCAATTCCGACAAATGGTTCTCCTTGCTTGTCTTCATTTCTTCCTGGTGCTTCCCCTACAAAAATCACATCTGACTGAAAATTTCCTTTACCTGGGACCGAATTTGTTCTAGTTTTAACTAGTTCGCATTTTGTGCATTTAATCACTTTTTGTCTTATATTTTCTAATTCCTCATTTATCATTCCCAAATTCCTGTGTTTTGTATATTGCTCATCATCAACTAATAAGAATGATCTTGGATGTGTTTTGTTTTAATTAATGCTGATTTAGTGCAATGTCGATTTGAGTTCACTGGGTATTGTGATTTGATTGATGAAATATTGTTTTTGGAGATTACTCAATGATTGGATATTGCAGGCATGGTAAAGTAATATTCATCCTCAAAACTATCATCTATGCGCCCTTTTTTACGAAGAAATTCAAAATAGGTTGCACAATTAGCATAAAATTCTCCATTTTTACCTTCATGACTTTCTTGGTTCATTGTAATAAATTCTAAAAAAATCCATTTTTTCAGGAGAGTGAGAGATTTTAGTTAAGCAAGTTTGTTTTCTTTAACTAATCTCAATTGGTGACTTTGTTGACTTTGAACTTTTTGGAAGTATTACTGTAAATATCGTTTCATGATTTGGCGTACTTTTCACAGAAATTACTCCATCATGGTTTTCAATAATTCCTTTACATATTGATAACCCCAATCCACTACCTCCTTTCTCTCTTGTCAGTGTTGTATCCACCTGATAAAATTTCTTAAACAAGTCGGCCTGTTTTTCTATTGGAATTCCAATTCCGTTATCTTTCACATCGATTTGAATGTCTCGTGCTAGTATTCTCATCGTGATTTCAATTCTACCTGTTTCAGGCTTAACTGCTGTTATACTATTTTTAATTAAGTTAGTAAGGACTTGTTTAATTCTAATCGGATCGTATTCTATCTGGCAATCTTGAATATCTATGCTTTTTTCTATTTTCTTTTTCTGGAAATCAGGTTCAAAATCTTTCATTGCTTCTAGGATTGTATTTTTGATGTTCATAGTTTCTTTTCTCATTCTTAGTTGACCTAATTCTAATTTTTGAGCATCAAGTAAATCTGATATGATTGATAGTAATGTTTCTGAACTATTTTTAATGATGGTGATTCTTTCTTTTTGTTTATCTGTTAATTTTCCCAAATGCTCGCTAAGTAAAATATCTGCATATCCTTGAATTGGTACTAGTGGCGTTTTTAATTCATGTGTGATCATTGCTAAGAATTCATCTTTTGCAATATCTGTACGCTTGGCTAGTTCATCTTTTTCTTTAATTGTATCTGACATAATGTTGAATGTATTTACGAGTGAACCTACTTCATCTGCTTTTTTGTATTTTATTTTTTCACCATACATTCCCTCTTTTATTTTTGCTAGTGCATTTGTAATTAATTCAAGAGGGTAAAAGTGACTGTCTAATGATATAGAGTACTAAAATGAATATTCCGATATCTACTAATAATAAAATTTGAATGATAGTCTGTCCTTCTTGGCTATTTTTCACCAATTCTATATTCCAAGACGTTAAAATATTATCTATGTCTGAAAACAAAATTGTTTTTTGGATACTCATTTCATTTTTAGCCAAATTAAAATCTGGAGATAAAAGGGCTCTTTCTTCAAGAATTATGATTTTTGATTGTATTGCCTCCCATAATGGATCTAACTTTCGTAATTCATTTGAATTTTCTCTTGGAATTGAAATCAACTCCTCATGCGTTATTCCAACACTTTCTACATCAAGTTCTTTTGTTGAAATGCCTAATAATTTACGTAATCCTATTTCAAATCTTAATCTATCTTTTTTTAATTTTTGCTGTGTATCTTGCTCCTCTCCTATGGAAATTAGTAATGTTTGCTGTCCTATTGATACTGCTAATTTTCTAATTCATTTGCAATTTCTTTGTGTCTGTTATAGTCTCGATCTAAATTTGATAATTCATCTGATGAAACTTTAGCTGATAATACAAGTTCACTGTTTTTTGCAGTACGTAATTCATTGATCTTAATGCCTCCTGATCAAAA